>NZ_JAUBQM010000035.1:0-62175 GCF_036701245.1 Microcoleus sp. Pol14D4 | reverse complement strand
CTATCAAAGTGCCTGGGGATTGAAACATGACTTAGAAAAGTGTTTGCAGCAGTGCCAAGAAACTGGAAACATTGAAAGCTTTGAATTAGGAAAGCGGGATATATGCGATCGCTTCCTGATTCCCGACAAAATTTATGGACGAGAAACCGAAGTAAAAACGCTCATACAAGCCTTTGAAAGAGTCAGCGAAGGTGCAACAGAAATCATGCTAGTAGCGGGTTTTTCAGGAATTGGAAAAACCGCAGTTATCAACGAAGTTCATAAACCCATTGTCCGCCAGCGCGGTTATTTTATTAAAGGAAAATATGACCAATTTCATCGCAACATTCCCTTCAGCGCCTTTGTGCAAGCATTCCGCGATTTAATGGGGCAATTGCTATCCGAATCAGATTGGCAATTAGAAACATGGAAAAGCCAGATATTAACTGCATTAGGAGACAACGGACAAGTCTTAATTGACGTAATTCCTGAGTTGGAAAATATTATCGGTAAACAGCCAGCAGCCATTGAATTATCGGGAACAGCCGCCCAAAATCGCTTTAATCTCCTGTTGCAAAAATTTGTGCAAGTCTTTACCAGTAAAGAACATCCATTAGTCATGTTTTTAGATGACTTGCAATGGGCAGATTCCGCATCACTGAACTTGCTGAAATTATTGATGCAAGATGCTGGGTATCTATTAATACTAGGTGCGTATCGAGATAATGAAGTCTCCCCCGTACATCCATTCATTTTAACAGTGGATGAAATTGTCAAAACTGGGGCAACGGTGAATACAATTACTTTACCACCCTTAAGGCAACCTGATATGAATCAGTTGGTGGCAGATACACTGAATTGTGAATCATCTCTAGCCCAGCCTTTAACAAAATTGGTCTATCAAAAAACTCAAGGTAATCCTTTTTTTGCTACTCAGTTTCTCAAAGCATTACATGATGACAAGTTAATTAGCTTTGATTTCGAGATTCAATATTGGCAATGCGATATTGCCCAAGTGAAGGCCTTAGCAATTACTGATGATGTCGTTGAATTCATGGCATTGCAATTACAGAAATTGCCGCCAGAAACTCAGGATAGTCTCAAACTAGGGGCTTGTATAGGGGCGCAGTTTGATTTGAATACCTTAGCAATTGTCAGTGAGAAATCACCAGACAGTAGCGCCACAGCTTTATGGAAAGCCTTGCAGGAAGGTTTGGTAATTCCTACTACCGAAATCTATAAGTTCTTTACGCAATCTGATAGCGAGGAAGTTTTTAATGATTCCGCTAATCCGACTTATCGATTTTTACACGATCGCGTCCAACAAGCGGCTTATTCATTGATTCCTGACGAGCAAAAACAGCAGACCCATTACCATATTGGGCAACTACTCCAACAAAACTTATCAGAGATAGAAAAAGAGGAAAAGCTGTTTGATATTGTCGGGCATTTAAATTTAGGAATTGAGTTCATGACTCAAGCAGAGGAACGGGAAGCCTTAGCCAGATTGAACTTAGCAGCAGGACAGAAAGCCAGAAATTCTACAGCCTATGCAGGCGCCAGAAGTTTTGTGAAAACAGGGCTGGAGTTACTCACTGAAAACTGTTGGCAAACTCAGTATGAATTAACCCTGAATCTTTATGTGGCTGCGGCTGAAACGGCTTACTTAAATGCCGATTTTAATGGCATGGAAGAAATGGCAGCCCAGGTTTTGCGATCGGCGAAAACAATACTAGATAAAGTCAAGATATTTGAGATTCAAATTAACGCACTGACAACTCAGAGTCAGATGTTAGAAGCGATAGCTATCGGCACCAATGCCCTAGCACAATTGGGGATTGAACTCCCCTATGAAACTGACGAAGCATTGACACGCATTGCATTACAAAACCTTGCCAACCAACTGGAGGGCAAACAGATCGAGGAACTGGTTAACCTTCCCGTGATGAGCGATCCTCGGACAATCGCGGCGATGCAATTGTTAGGCATCTTGTTTCCGGCTATTTTTATGGGAAATCCTGCCTTGCAGCCTCTCCTTTGTGCCACAATGGTCAGTATATCACTTCAATTTGGCAATGCACCAGCATCAACAATCGGGTATGTGGGTTATGGCATTGTGCTGTCTGGTTTTTTCGGAGCAGTAGAAAAAGGTTATCGCTTTGGGCGAGTAGCACTGAGCTTACTCAATCAGTTGAATTGGCCAGAATTTAAATGTATCACTTTACTTTGGTTTGGCTGTTTTATTCAGCATCGTCAAGAACCACTGAGGGCAACAATCCCAACTGCGAAAGAAGGGTATTTAGTCGGAATGGAAACAGGTGATTTTCTCAATGCTGGCTACTGCGTCAGTAGTTATTTATATAATAATTTTTTTTCAGGGGTAGAGATTGATGATTGGCACGCAGAAATAGAAAATTACTGTGTTGTCTTAACGACTGTGAAGCAATATTCTCCTATGTTTTACGTGAAGATGACACAACAGACGGTGCAGAATTTGAGGGAAATTGTCAATCAACCGGATTTGTTAATCGGTCAGGCTTATGATGAAACCGTGATGTTTCCTCAGCATAATCAGAATAGAGAGCTTACTGCACTCGCTCTTGCCTATAACTACAAACTAATGCTTGCCTATCTCTTTGGCAACTACACCAACGCCCTAGACTACATTGCTCAAGCAAGCCTCTATTTGAGGGTGGCGGCAGCAATGATTCATACTCCGGTTTTCCATTTCTATGCCGGGTTAACCTGCTTGGCAGTCTGCTCTAAGCAGTCAGAAATTGAGCAAGCGAACAGTCTCGCTTTGGCAGAAACCCATCAAACCACTTTGGCTCAATGGGCACACCAGGCGCCGATGAATCACAAACATAAAATTGACTTGGTAGAAGCAGAAAAATGCCGGGTTTTAGGCAAGAATTATGAAGCTGGAGATTGGTACGATCGCGCAATTGCCGGAGCCAAGAAAAACGAATATATCCAAGAAGAAGCTTTAGGCAACGAACTCGCTGCAAAATTCTACTTAGATTGGGGGAAAGAAAAAGTTGCACAATCTTACATGATTGAGGCGTATTACTGTTATTCCCGTTGGGGTGCAAAGGCTAAAGTCGCTTATTTAGAACAACATTATCCACAACTACTGAAAGCTATTCTCCAACCTGCTAACTTTGTAATCACATCTGGGACAACAATCAACCCTACCTGGATGGGAAGCCTAGCTAGCGTCAGTAGTAGCGAGAATGTATGGTTAGATTTTCCAGCAGTAATGATGGCGGCACAAGCTATTTCACAAGAAATTGAATTAGAGAAACTGTTAGCCACTTTGATGCAGATTACGCTTGCGAATGGGGGAGCACAAATCGGTTGTTTAGTGCTTCGCCAAGACCGACAATGGTTAGTCGTCGCTCAAACCGCACAAAAGCAGACAAAAATATTAGAAATTCCTCTGGAACAATATCAGGAAATTCCTCATAGTTTAATTTATGCGGTGGCACGAACTCAAGCGACGGCTGTTTTTGATAACTTAAGTACAGCCGACCAATTTGCAGGCGATCGCTATATTATTGCTCATCAACCTAAATCAGTTTTATGTACTCCAATTATTCGCCAAGGAAAACTCGTCGGTATTGTTTACTTAGAAAATAACTTAACACTGGGAGCATTTACTAATGAGCGAGTAGAAATTCTCCAGATACTCGCAGCTCAAGCGGCGATCTCTATTGAGAATGCTCGTTTATATAAACAAATAGAAAAATATTCCCAAAGCTTAGAAGCAGAAGTAGCGCAAAAAACGGAAGATTTAAGCCAAAAAGCTTTTGATTTAGAGCAAGCATTTAAAAACTTACAACAAACCCAAGCACAATTAATTCAGAGCGAAAAAATGTCATCTCTCGGTCAACTGGTAGCTGGGATTGCTCACGAAATTAACAATCCAGTAACATTTATTCGCAGTAATGTTGCACATATAGAGGATTATGTCAAAGATTTGCTTATTTTACTTGATATTTATCAACAAGAGTATCCTGAAGCCCGTGGAGTAATTCAAGCAAAAATAGAAGAAATGGATTTAGAATTTATCTGGAAAGATTTAATTAAAATTCTAGAATCTATGAAATCAGGGAGCGATCGCATTAGCCAAATTATCCTGAGTTTGCGTAACTTTTCCCGCTTAGATGAGGCAGAGATGAAAGCAGTAGATTTACATACCGGAATAGAAAGCACTTTGCTAATTTTACAAACTCGCTTAAGACTAAGCGATGGCAAATCAGAAATACAAGTTATTAAAAGTTATGGAAATCTGCCCAATGTCATTTGTTATGCTAGTGAGATAAATCAAGTATTTCTGAGTATTATCAGTAACGCTATTGATGCTCTTCAATCAATTAATAAAACAGAAAAAAATCCTGTAATCATGATTCAGACTGAAGTCATAGAAAAAGACAGGGTTAGAATTAAAATCTCTGATAATGGTGCTGGTATCCCGGCGAGTATTCAATCCAGAATATTCGATCCCTTTTTTACAACTAAACCAGTGGGTAGCGGTACAGGTTTAGGTTTATCTGTTAGCTATGGTATTGTCAAAAAACATGGCGGTAAATTAACCTGTAATTCTAGAGTTGGAGATGGTACAGAGTTAGCGATCGAGATTCCTATCAGCTATATTAGAGCCTAAAGAATCTTCTTACTGCTAAGCCCGTTGGGATGTCAAACAAAAAATATTCGCTCATTTATTGACAACGAAAGCAGTGGGCAAAGGCACGGGATTGGGTTTGGCGATCGCACGGCAGATTGTAGTTGAGAAACATAGCGGTTCTATTCACATCAACTCTCGACAGGGAGCCGGAACAGAATTTATCATCACCTTACCCACTAATGCCTAACAAAAAAGTTAATTTTTTTCTCTTCTTCAGACCCATTTACCCGCTCGTTAACCCACCAATTACCAAATAACAACAACCATGAATAACTCTCACCAAAACCGCAACCAAAACATAAGCATTCAAATTCCCAACTATCAAATTCTCCAAACAGTTTATTCAGGAAGTCGCACCTTAGTTTATCGGGCCATCCGTACCAGTGACCGATTACCTGTCGTCATCAAACTGCTGAAAAACGAGTATCCCACCTTTAGCGAGCTGGTGCAATTTCGCAATCAATATACCATAGCTAAAAACCTTTGTCAACCGGGAATCATCCAAACGTATAGTCTCGAACCCTCTCGAAATGGCTATGCATTAGTCATGGAAGACTTTGGGGGAATTTCGCTTCAGGAATGGGCGATTAAAGGGAAAAACGCACTATCTTTGAGAGAGTTTTTGGAAATCGCGATCGCACTATGCAATACCTTAGATATTCTCTACCGAGAGCGCATTATTCACAAAGACATCAAACCCAGCAATATCTTAATTAATCCCGAAACCAAACAAGTCAAATTAATTGACTTTAGTATTGCGTCTTTACTTCCAAGAGAAACACAAACTTTGATAAATCCCAATGTATTAGAAGGGACACTTGCTTATATTTCCCCAGAACAAACTGGTCGAATGAATCGGGGGATTGACTATCGAAGTGACTTTTATTCTTTGGGTGTGACTTTCTACGAATTACTCACAGGGAAATTACCATTTGAATCAAATGACCCAATGGAGTTGGTACATTGTCATATTGCCAAAGCAGCACCATTAGTACATAAAAATAACCCACAACTCCCCTCGATAGTCTCAGAGATTGTCAGTAAATTGATGGCAAAAAACGCCGAAGATAGATATCAAAGTGCATTAGGACTGAAATATGATTTAAAAAAATGTTTACATCAACTACAAAAAACTGAGAAAATTCAGAGCTTTAAAATTGCACAACGGGATAGGAGCGATCGCTTCATCATCCCCGACAAACTCTACGGACGAGAAACCGAAGCAGAAACTTTACTGCAAGCATTTGAGCGAGTCAGTCTTGGTGCAACAGAAATGATGCTGGTAGCAGGTTTTTCGGGTATTGGTAAAACCGCCGTTGTCAACGAAGTTCATAAACCAATTGTTCGGCAACGCGGTTATTTTATCAAAGGAAAATTTGACCAATTTCAACGCAATATTCCCTTCTCTGCTTTTGTCCAAGCATTTCGGGATTTAATGGGGCAATTGTTAACCGAAAGTGATGTCCAACTAGAGCAATGGAAAAATCAAATATTAGAAACTGTCGGAGACAACGGTCAGGTAATTATTGAAGTCATTCCCGAATTAGAAAAAATCATTGGTGAACAACCATCAGCAGTAGAATTATCAGGAGCGCCAGCCCAAAATCGCTTTAATTTATTGTTTCAAAAATTCACCCAAGTCTTTACTAGCGCCGAACATCCATTAGTGATGTTTTTAGATGATTTACAATGGGCTGATTCAGCATCATTAAAGTTGATGCAGCTATTAATGGCTGATACAGATCATCTTTTCATCATTGGTGCCTATCGGGATAACGAAGTCAATCCAGCCCATCCATTAATGCTGACTTTGAGCGAAATTCAAAAAAACCCAGCAGCCATTAATACTATTACTTTAACACCCCTGAGTCAATGCCAAATCAATCAATTAGTCGCTGATACCCTAAAAAGTACCGAAAATTTGGCATTACCCCTTTCACAATTAGTCTCTCAAAAAACTAAAGGCAACCCATTTTTTGCCACCCAATTTCTCAAAGCCCTACACGAAGAAAATCTCATTCAATTTAACTTGGAGTTAGGCTGTTGGCAATGCGATCTGTCCAAAATTAATCAACAAGCCTTGACCGATGATGTTGTAGAATTTATGGCGTTGCAGTTAGAGAAGTTACCCTTAGTAACCCAGAATATTCTGAAGTTAGCGGCTTGTATTGGCAATCAGTTCGATCTAGCAACATTAGCAATTGTTTCAGAACACTCAGATGTAGAAACCGCAGCCAATCTATGGAAATCATTACAAGAAGGTTTGATTTTACCGATCGGTGATGTTTATAAATTTTATCTAGGGGAAGAAACTCAAGCCGTTACGCCAGAAAATTCTCAAAATGTTACCTCCTACAAATTTTTACACGATCGCGTTCAACAAGCAGCCTATTCCCTAATTCCAGACGACCAAAAACAGGCGACTCATTACCAAATCGGACAACTGCTGCTGCAACAGATTTCCGCACAAGCAAGAGAAGACCGTATTTTTGAAATTGTCAATCAATTAAATCACGGAACTGCTTTAATTACCAAACCAACAGAAGGAGAAGAATTAGCCCAACTCAATTTAATTGCCTGTCGCAAAGCCAAAACTTCAACCGCCTATCAAGCCGCCCATGAATATGCCACAGTGGGATTGTCTTTGTTGGCAGAAAATACTTGGCAGCAGCAGTATGAAATGACCCTAGCCTTGTATGAATTAGCAGCGGAAGTGGCAATGCTAAACGGTAATTTTGAGGCGATGGAACAGTTCATTGATATTGTGATTCAACAGGCACGCTCCTTACCTGAAAAAGTCAACGTTTACTGCTTTAGAATTCAATCTCATATTTCCCAAAGTAAATTAACCTCAGCGATCGCGATCGCCCAACCAGTTTTACAACAGCTTGGCGTCACCTTTCCTGAAACACCAACACGATCAGATCTTCAACAGGAAATCCAAGAGATTGAGGAACTTATTGGAAATAGGGAAATTGCCGATTTGGTTAACTTGCCTGAGATGAGGGATGTGGAAAAACTCGGTACTATTAAGATTGCCAGTATCATCAGCCCAGCAGCTTACCTCACTGGCTCTGCGCTGTTCCCATTGCTGAGTACTTTGTCGGTTAAACTTTCCATTCAGTACGGTAACACATCGATTTCTGCTTACGGCTATGTGAACTATGGCAATATTCTCTGCAATTTCTTCCAAGTCGTGGATACAGGAACACAGTTTGGTTTCTTGGCACTCCAGATTATTTCAAAACTCGATGCCAAAGCAAGTAAAACAGATGTTTTGATGCTCTTGGGGTTATTTGTTGTACACCGAAACTCTCACATTCAAGAAACACTACCCCTGTTGCAAGAAGGTTACATCACTGCCATAGAATTTGGGAACTTGGTACTTGCTGGGTATAATGGCCACAGTTTTTGCCTCAATTCTTTTTGGTGTGGTCAATCCCTGGCTACGTTAGAGCAGGAAATTTGCGCTTACTGCCATAGTTTGATGCAATTAAATCAATTGACAACCGCAAATTATTGCCGGATCTATTGGCAGCCTGTTTTAAATTTGCTAGGTCTTGCAGAACATACTACCCTTTTGTCTGGGAAAGCCCTTGAAGAAACAGAATTTCTCCAGCAGCTACAATCTGCCAAGGATGGATATGGATTGTATATTTTCCATTTGTATAAACTGATGCTTTGTTTCTTGTTTGGAGAAATTGAGCCAGCGAAAAATCATGCTATTGAAGTCAGGCGCTATTTTATGGCTGGTGCGGGATTAGTCAGCGAACCAGTATTTTATCTTTATGAGTCTCTGCTAACTCTGGCACAATTGAATCCAGAGTTAGATGAAACATCAGAAGCATTGCAGGGTGTCATAGAAAACCAAACCAAGTTACAGCAATGGGCGTATCATGCACCCATGAATTATCAACATAAGGTTGATTTGGTAGCGGCAGAAAAATGTCGAGTGTTAGGACAAAGAGCCGAAGCAATTGAGTTTTACGACAAGGCGATTTCTCTTGCCAAAGCCAACGAATATACCCAAGAAGAAGCACTTGCTAACGAACTGGCTGCTAAATTCTACCTAGATTGGGGCAAAGAGCGCATAGCCGGGGAATACATGATTGCAGCCTACTATGCCTATGCTCGTTGGGGTGCAAAAGCCAAAGTTGCTGACCTAGAAGCTCGCTATCCGCAACTGCTTGCACCTATATTAGAGCAAATCCGTTCTCCTCTCTCCACTCACGAAACTATCTTCACTTTAGGGAGTGTTACCTCCACCAGTTCTGCCACATCCAGTAGTAGTGTTTCTGTGGCTTTAGATTTAGCTGCTATTCTCAAAGCTTCCCAAGCAATATCCGGTGAAATCGAACTCGAAAAGCTACTTTCATCGTTGCTTTCAATCGTCATTGAAAATGCGGGGGCTGATAAATGCGTGTTCATGCTCTTGCGAGACGATCGCCTGTTAATTAAAGGGTCAATTACCGAGGGTTCCAAGCCAGTTGTCTTGCAGCGTCTTCCCATTGAAGAGAGTCAAGAAATTCCCCTGAAGCTGATTTACAAAGTCAAGCACAACAGGCAGACTGTTGTGCTGCTGGATGCGACGACCGAGCGGACTTTAATAAATGACCCATATATCATGCGTCAGCAGCCGAAGAGTATCTTGTGTAGTCCGATTTTGCATCAAGGGAAGCTGATGGGCATTTTATATCTAGAAAACAATTTAGTTACGGGAGCATTTACAAGCGATCGCGTTGAACTACTTAACTTACTTTGCGCTCAAGCGGCGATTTCCTTAGAAAATGCTCGACTTTACGAGCGATCTCAGAACTATGCTCAACAGCTAGAACAGTCTCTGGAAGAGTTAAAGAATAGTGAAGCCCGCTTTCAGAAACTTGCCAATAACGTACCTGGCTTGATTTATCAGATTCGGATTCAAGCCGATGGTTCTGCTTCAGTGCCCTACGTCAGTTCTGGATGTCAAACACTCTATGAAGTGGCGGCAGAGGATGTGATGGTAGGAAAATACAGCCTACGCGATTTTGAACATCCCGACGATCGAGCAGAGACGTTTCGGGCAGTTATCGAGTCCGCTCAAACGCTCACCCAATTTCAACATGAGTGGCGGATTATTACTCCCAATGGGAAAGTGAAATGGGTGAAAGCCGCTGCTCAGCCAGAACGTAGAGAAGACGGAGAAACCGTTTGGGATGGAATGCTGATTGATATTACCGATCGCAAGCAAGCAGAAGCAGGTGTGATTCAAAAATCACAGGAACTCGAACAGACTCTGGCAGATTTGCAGAACACCCAACTGCAAATGGTGCAAAGCGAAAAAATGGCATCACTCGGAAATCTGGTAGCAGGTGTTGCTCATGAAATTAATAACCCCGTGGGCTTTATTTGGGGCAATTTGAATGAAACCCAGCAAACGGTGGAAGACTTAGTGGAGCATCTCAATCTCTATCGCGATCGCGCCTCAGAAACAGAGCTTGCAGACCATGCCGAAGATATCGATTTAGACTATATCATCGAAGACTTGCCTAAAATGATTGACTCCATGAAAGTGGGATGCGATCGCATTAAAAGTATCAGCACTTCGCTCCGCACCTTTTCTAGAGCTGACAAAGACTATAAAGCGCCCTTCAACATCCACGAGGGCATAGATAGTACGCTCTTAATTCTCAAATATCGATTGAAAGCGAACGATGAGCGACCCGCCATTGAAGTAGTGAAAGACTACGGCAATATTCCGGCGATCGAATGCTTCCCCGGACAGCTTAACCAGGTATTTATGAACATTCTAGCCAATGCGATTGATGCGTTAGATGAATCAAATACTGGTCGAAGTTTTGCGGAAATTCAGGCGAATCCCAACCGCATTACAATTACAACCTCACTAGAAGATAACCAGGCTAAAATTACCATTACTGATAATGGAAAGGGTATGAGTGAATCAGTCAAAGAGAAAATATTCGATCATTTGTTTACGACGAAAGCGGTAGGGAAAGGAACGGGATTAGGATTGGCGATCGCACGGTTGATTGTAGTTGAGCAACACTTTGGTACGCTCGAAGTCAACTCAACTTTAGGTCGCGGTACAGAATTTATAATTTCACTGCCATGTTGAGCATTAGCTGGGTAATTTATAGCCAATTTTGGGATTTTTCTTGAAACTTGAAAGTTTTTTACACCCCACTTTACAATTTATAGTGAGCGATAAATTCTGCCAAATTCTTGATACTTCCGTCGGACTAATTCATAAAGGAATCTCGATCGCAAATTCCGTACCTTCTCCTACGGTGGAACGGCAGCTCAAGGCTCCGGCGTGTTTTTCCGCGACAATTCGGTAACTGATGGCTAACCCTAAACCAGTGCCTTTTCCCATGGGTTTTGTCGTGAAAAACGGGTCAAATAATCGACTCCGCACGTCTTCTGTCATGCCGATCGCATTATCGGCAATGCGGATGCAAATACTATTTTCGTTCAGGGCTTCTGTGCGAATCCTAATAGTTGGTGTCCAATCGTCGCCACCTGCAGCCGATCGCCTTTTTTGGTTGCAAGCATCTTCCAAGGCGTCAATACTGTTGCTAAGCAGATTCATAAATACCTGATTGAGCTGACCAGCATAACATTCTATTAAAGGGAGTTGACCGTAATCTTTGATGATTTTTATTTCTGGATAGTCGCCTCTGGCTCGGAGTTTGTTGTGCAATATTAAGAGGGTATTATCTATGCCTTCGTGAAGGTTGGTAGGCTTTTTTACGGAGTCGTCTAAACGCGAGAAATTTCGCAAGCTCAGAACTATTTCGCGAATGCGATCGGCTCCCATTTTCATCGAAGATAATATTTTTACTAAATCTTCTCTCAAAAATTCTAAATCGATATTGTCAATAAATTCTTGAACTTCTACCACGGGCTGAGGATAGTGTTTTTGGTAAAGTTCCACAAGCTGCAACAAGTCTCGGATATATTGGCTGGCGTAGGAAATGTTGCCGTAGATAAAACTGACAGGGTTATTAATTTCGTGAGCTACTCCAGCTACCATTTGACCGAGACTTGACATTTTTTCGGTATGAATTAGGTGAGCTTGAGTTTCTCGAAGTTCTTTGAGAGCGATTTCTAGCTGCTGGGCTCTGTTGTTGGCGATCGCCTCGGAGAGCCGCAAAGCATCCTCCGCTGCTTTGCGCTCAGTCATGTCAAAAATGGCACCGTTGAGGGATAAAACTTCACCGTCTGCGTTGAAAAGGGCTTGACCTTTCTCTGCAACCCACCGCACATTTCCGTCGCAGTGCATCAGGCGATATTCGATGATGTAAGGTTGTTTTGTCTTAATAGCCCGATCGATAATTGTCTCGATCTGCTCAGCGTCATCGGGATGAACTATACTCGGAAAAGCCTGCACCGGTTTTTGCATAAAGTTAGCTGCAGGATAGCCGGAAATAGCTTCTATGCCACTGCTGATAAAAGTTAGGCTCGATCGCCCAGCAGCACTGCATCGGTAAACCGCACCGGGAATGCTAGAAACTAATGACCTAAATTCTTCTTCCCTTTCTCGCAAAGCTGCCTCAATCCGCTTGCGTTCGCTAATATCGCGAGCAAACGCGCACTGATATTCTTTGCCGTTAAATTCCAAATGGTCGATCGTAATTTCTACCGGAAAAATGCGACCGTACTTAGTGAGGTGGTGAACTTCAATATTAACTGAACCGCAGCGTTTTAAGACTTTCCAGTGCAAGCTCCAAGCACTTTGGGGAAAATCTGGATTGATGTCGTGCACTGTCATCGAGAGCAATTCTGCTGCAGAATATCCCAATGAAGTGCAAGCAGCGTCGTTGACGTACAAAAATTTACCGTCGGGTCCGATCCAGAATATCGCATCTGCCGATCGGTCGATCGCAAACTGAGTCAGTTGCAACTTTTCTTCAACTCGCTGGCGATCTGCAATTTCTTTTTCTAACTGTTCATTAAGCGAATTGAGAGCTAAAGCGCGATCGACAATAGTATCTGAAGCGTAAAAATCGATCAATTCTTTCGCCAATTCTCCTTTCTCTATATCATGCTGGTGCGGATTTTCTTCTACCTGTTTTAACGACTGTTGTTGAAATTTTTCTCTTTGATTAAAACCAGACTCGGCAAGTGCTTTCGGCATCAGGGCGAAGGCGACTGCGGCTAAAAGCCAAGAAATCAAAGCACTTGTAGCTTTAAGAGTTACCGACAGCCAATATATGGAATGCCAAAGCGTCCAAACTTCCGTCAATTTAGCCGCACCCCAGGCAAAAAAAACAACGGCAAACACCCGGAAAATCCTGCGGTGAGAACCTTGGCGGGTAAAATAAACTAAAGATAGGGCGATCGAACAATAAGCCAGTGCAGTCAGCGAGTCAAAAACAGCGTACAATCGCAACTCCGGCACCAGCTTGCAGGCGAGTGTAGAAGATACAGAAATTGTTGAAAAAAAATTTGTTAATTGTTCTTGCATAAAGTTCAAGAAAAAAATTATCTGTACCAATGCAAATCCGATCAAATCTAATTATTTGATTTCGGCTAGTGAAATATTTACATAATTATATACTTTTTTCATTTTTTATGAAACAGCTATTTTTTCAGGAAATGTCAAAACTGTCGAGGTGGGGCCATGGGAAGGAAGATTTTCCCAAGTATGAGCAATGGTGAGCCTCACGGCTAGCAACGCTTAAGTTGCTCCCTGTAACGGAATACATAGGTTCGCGTAGCTATTGATTCAGAAACATTTAAATTGTTAATGATCGCTATTAAATTTTCTTTTAGATTACTTAAGCAGTGATCCAGGGGTTTTTAACCCCTGGATCACAGATGGACTAGCAGACTTTTAAGGCAGAGAAAATCTCAATTTTTGGGGTGGAAATCCACAATTAAGCGCCGCCCAGGGCCCACTGCACCAAAGTCCGAACTCCAAAACCGGTAGCCCCAGGGCCATTGTAACCATTTTCTTTGTCAGTCCAAACCGGGCCGGCAATATCTAAATGCGCCCATGCAGTATCCTTTACAAACTGCTTCAAAAATAGCGCCGCCGTAATCGAACCGCCGGGACGAGGGCCAGTATTTTTCATGTCGGCGTGCAATGCTTTCAAGCCCTCAAAATACTTCTCTTCCATCGGCATTCGCCAAAATTTTTCGCCTGCCAACTCTGAGGCGGCGACTATTTCGGCAGCGACGCTATCTTGAGGACTCCACAAACCCGCGATATCGTCGCCTAAAGCAATTACGCAGGCTCCGGTTAGAGTTGCTAAATCGACAATCGCGTCAACTCCCAATTTATCAGCAAATACCAAAGCATCAGCTAGTGTTAAACGACCTTCAGCGTCCGTATTGTTGACTTCTATTGTTTTGCCGTTGGAAGCTGTAAGGATGTCTCCAGGGCGCATGGCGCGGCCGCTGATCATGTTTTCAGTGACGGCGCTGATAAAGTGAACTTCTACATCTGGTTTGATGTGTCCGATCGCCTTTGCCGCTCCCAAAGTAGCCGCAGCGCCGCCCATATCTATTTTCATCATTTCAATGCCGCTGCCCGCACCTTTGATGTTCAAACCCCCAGAATCAAAAGTCAATCCTTTGCCCACAATTGCTATTTTGCGGCGCGGCGTGCCTTCGGGTTTGTAAGTCAAATGGATGAATTTGGGTGGTAAATCAGAGGCTAGTGCCACGCCGAGAAAGGCTCCCATTCCTAGTTTTTCGCAGTCTTCCCGCTCTAGTATTTCTAATTCTAAACCGCATTCGGCAGCCAGACTTTGAGCAGTTTCTGCCATGGTAATTGGGGTGACAAAATTTGCCGGCGCTGCGACTAATTCCCGTGCTAAAATGACTCCGGCAGTGATTTGACGGGATCGGGCGATCGCACTTTCGGTACCGGCAAAACCGAGCAAATGAATTTGTTCGAGTTGCGGGCTTTTGTCTTCCTGTTCCGATTTGAAACGGTTGTCTTGATTCAAGGAGAGTTCTACACCTTCGGCGATCGCGCTTGCTGTAACATCCGGCGCGTTTTTCCACACCGGAAAGCTAATTCCGAGGGTTTTGCATTTCTCTTTTTTGGCTAACTTGGCGCAAACGCCTGCTGCTTGCCGCACGGTGTCTAATTTTAAGTCCTCTGTTTTGCCCAAACCGACGATCGCAATTTTGCGAATGGGATTATTGCCGCCGACGCGGGTGATGGCGCTCGTGCCCACTTTGCCCTTAAAATCTACTTCCAGTAGCAGCTCTTTCAAAGTGCCTGCAAGCTTTTCATCTAATTGTGCCAGATCGCCGGTGAGTTCCAGGGCGTCCTCAAATAGACCAATTGCCAAGGCGTCTCCGGTCCAAACAGAGCGGGGCGTATCGGTGACTAGAAATTCCATGTTTTGATTTACACTTTAGATTTTAGATTTTTGATTGTACTTTGCAGTGGGTGGTTTGTGGTTTTTCGTTGGTGCGGGTAAATAGATCGATCGCACAAATTTTCCGCTCCACATCAAAATAAATTCTGCTACTATATCAGCCAAGTCCGCCTGCGATCGGATCTTCCACCAATCTCAATCATCTGTTTGGGGGTCGGCTGTCCGTTTTTGCCCCACTCTTAACATTTATTTCTCGTTAAACAGGTCTCCTGCCTGTGATGGCGTGGAACACCCATCCTGCCTCTGATGGCTTTTGACAAACGATCGCTTATCTATTGTTATTCTCTTAAATTTTCCCATGCTAAAACGACGCCGGGCCCGATTTTCTGTTTTAATCAGCGTTTCAGTTTGCGTTATTGCGATCGGCTCTTTGGTTGCTGGGACGAAATGGATGGGTTTTGGCTCGGTCCAGAAGGCTCAGCAGCCCCTGAATGCAGCGAATTCCGAATCGGAAGTCAAGATGCTGGTGTCGCTGTCACCGAGCGAGCGATCGGCAAAATTAGTTGAACTCGCAGCCAGTCAGTCTGAAAGTACGAACCCGCAGCAGGAAATCTCCCCTCAAAGCCGCGCCCGCTACCTGCTTGCCAGCGATTTAATCCAGCAAGGAAATGCGGCCAAAGCATTAAAATTATTGGACAAATTAGAGCAAGAATATCCGGTTTTAGCTGCTCACATTGCCCTAAAAAGAGCGCAAGCTTACCAATTGAGCGGCGACAAAGGCAAAGCCCAAAAAGCTTGGCAGGAACTGCTCAAAAACTATCCGAACGACCCCGTAGCAGCAGAAGCTTTATATGTTTTAGGCAAGTCAAAACTGGAATATTGGCAACAGGCAATTACTGAATTTCCCGGTCATCCCCGCAGCGTAGAAATTGCCCTCCGCAAGTTAAAAGAAAATCCCAATCAGCCGCAGTTGATGCTGCTCGTAGCAAAACACGGTCATTATGTCAAAGACTACGGGACAATTTTGGAACAACTGGTGCAGCGAAACAGCGCCGCTTTGAAACCGGAAGATTGGGAAGAAATTGCCTTTGGGTATTGGGAAAAACAAGATTACGGCAAAGGAGCTATTGCTTACGGGAAAGCTCCCCGCAACGCCAAAAATCTTTACCGCAAAGCTCGCGGTTTGTGGCTCGACGGAAAAATCCCGGAATCGAGAATTGCCTATCAAGAATTAGTGCGCGAGTTTCCCGATGCCGAAGATACTGGTTTGGGTTTAATTCGGCTATCGCGGCTGAGCGAACCGAAAGAAGCGATCGTTTTGCTCGATCGAGTTATTAGCAAATTCCCCAATTATGCCCCCGAAGCTTTGTTAGATAAATCCCAACTTCTCGACAAAGCACGCAGCGGTCAATCCGCCTCAGATACCCGGAAGTTGCTCTTGACAAAATACAATAATTCTGATAAAGCTGGCGAATTGCGGTGGACGATCGCCCAGCAGTTTGCCAAAGGCGGAGATTTAAAATCAGCTTGGCAGTGGGCGAGAGAATTAACCACCCACAATCCCGACAGCGAACAAGCTCCAGAAGCAGCATTTTGGGTGGGGAAATGGGCACAGCAACTCGGCCGCGAACAAGACGCCAAGACCGCATTTGACTACACGATCTTACGCTATCCAGAATCATATTTTGCGTGGCGATCGGCTGTACTTCTCGGCTGGCCAGTCGGCGACTTTACCACAGTCCGAGATTTGTCTCCCAATGTAGTGCGACCCCCTCAGCGCCCCGAACCAACTGCGGGTTCTCCTGCCTTGAAAGAACTTTATCAATTAGGTCAAGATAGAGATGCTTGGACGCTGTGGCAAGTAGAATTTATCGACCGCGTAGAACCAAGTATTGCCGAACAGTTTACCGACGGTTTAATGCGAGTTGCAGTCGGAGATAATTTAGACGGTTTGTGGATGGTTAGTAGTTTGCGGCAGCGCGAAAAACCAGATGATAGAACCGAATACCTCGCTCTGAGACAGCAACCGATTTATTGGCAAGCGCTTTATCCTTTTCCTTACTTAGAAACCATTGTCAAGTGGTCAAAAGAACGCACAATAAATCCAGTATTAGTAACCGCATTAATTCGGCAAGAATCGCGGTTTATGCCCTCCATCAAATCATCAGTTGGCGCCACCGGTTTAATGCAAGTAATGCCCGAAACAGCAGCTTGGGTTGCCGCTCAAATCAGCCTCAAAAAGTATTCATTGGAGAATGTGGACGACAATGTTAAACTCGGTACGTGGTATTTGGATCACACTCACGACGAGTATAAGAATAACTCGATGTTAGCTGTGGCGAGTTATAATGCCGGTCCGAATGCAGTATCAGATTGGTTGAAGAGGTTTAATTTTAGTGACCCGGATGCTTTTGCGGAAAAGATTCCCTTTCCTGAAACGAAAGGATACGTGAAATCGGTGTTTGAGAATTACTGGAATTATCTGCGGATTTACAATCCAGAAGTTAATCAGTTAATGAGTGAGCATTATGCGGCTGCTCAGAAAAAAGCAAAGCCTTAGTAAATTGGGTTTAGGCTAAGCTTTCAGGAACGGACTCTCCTGCCCGTTCCACAAACACCTTTATTTTTTGTATTGATTTTGCGGGTGAGCTTCTAGCACGCCCCTACCAATATTCCAGCAGTGAAATTATGGAATGATAAAATAAATCAGCGGCATCCCAAGGAATCGCGAGTAGAAATCCCTGTTTGAGAATTAATACCGCTGGCTTTTGTGCACAATTCTTTAACTTGTGAGCCGTCCATAATTGCGTCGGTAAAGTCAGCGCCGGTAATATCAACTCCGTCAAAAGTAGAACGCAGCAAAATTGTTTCCGCTAAAATTGCATCACTTAAATCGGCATTAGTAAATTTAACTTGATCTATCATTGCATTAGTTAAATTTGCTCCGTGCAAATTCGCCTGAGTCATCACCGAAGCGCTCATAATTGCTCCCCGCAAATCGGCATTAGAAAAATTAGTCAAGTCCATATTAGCGTTAGAAAACTCAGCGGCCCGCAGCATTTGACCCGAAAAATCGCGTCTTGTCAGTTCGGCATTGCTAAAGGACAACGGCGGAGCGTAATATTTAGATTGAGCCAGCGCTGGCCGCGGCAGGATGAAGATAGTTAGCGCCAAAAGGAATGCTGCTAGTTGCCGAAGTTTCATAAGTCTGATATTCTCGCAAGGTGGGTATTTCGTAGTGTATCCCGAACTTGGGTCGATCGACTAAACAGGTACAATCTTAATTAATAGTGATGGAGATGGAAAAAAAGATATGCTAAGTTTTTTCTTAACTTGGATAGTAGCAGCAGTTTCGCTGATCGTTACCGCTAACATTGTACCAGGTATTTCGGTGGTTAGCTTTCCGGCGGCGATGGTGGCTGCTGTTGTTATCGGATTGGTGAACGCGGTTGTCAGACCGATTCTTACATTGCTGACGCTGCCTTTGACCATTATTACTTTAGGTTTGTTTTTATTCGTTGTGAATGCAATTTCGCTTTCCCTGGCTTCGTGGTTGGCGGGTGCGTTCAATATCGGCTTTGCGGTTAACGGTTTTTGGCCGGCTTTGTTTGGTTCGATTGTTTTGTCATTCGTGTCTGGGTTGATTGGTCGATTTGTGAATGCCAATACTTTGTCTCAGTAATACATTATCCCAGATACTCGATCGGGCAAACTGCAACCGCTACTGTTACCGCAGAACCCGCCCTAACCCCTCCTTGTGAAAGGGGGGGATTTTTGCTGCGAAATATTTTTTTAGGAACTAAGAGGGGATTTGAACCGCAGATAAACGCAGAGGGGCGCTGATGATTGATGGATATCTGCGTATATTCGCGTTCATCTGCGGTTAAATTTTCTTTTTTAACTGCACAAAGTGCCGCAGCTTCTGCTACACTAGGCGTCCCGACTTGTTTGACTACAATATTTGAAGGATTGGGGACTTCTACGGAACTTAAAATGTCAGCAGCAAAGGTTTTTAACGGCCAATTTCGCTCTTGACAAAGTTCTAGCAAGCCGACTTCATCTGCTTTAGTGTCTATTGTAGCAATCCCTGCGATCGCACTTTCCGCTAAATGATTAGCGCGACATACATTTTGAATCGCTGTTTCGATTAATTCTCGCCCTGTTCCGCGTTCGCAACCTATCCCTATCCACAACACTCTCGGATGCCACTGAACTTTTGGCAAAGCAGATTCCGGCGAAAATCTTCTCTGGGTAAAACTAATCCAAATTCGAGCTTTGATAGTCGATAGATTTTCCCCCTCCCAATACAAAGAATGTTTTTCGGGCAGACTGTTTTGCCACAAAGTAGAACCAACTTCTTGAATTACTTCGACAGTTTCCCCTCTAGCCATAGCCGCCGCCACTCCTGTCCAGTCACCTTCCCCGCGCTGCCAGCCGCTGGGAATGTCTAGCATCTCTAAAGTAAATTCATCGCTCATTATTCCGTTATCTATTCTGTAGTTTCACTGCGACCGCAATCTTAAAAAAAAACTTAACACTCTGTTTAGTGAAAATTTTGGTATAATTGTAGCACAAACTACAAAAAATCAAACATTTAAGATGGTAGAACTAAATAAGTTACTGTTAGAGTTTGAAAGCAACCTCAAATCGGAAGGAGTCAAAAAAGAATGGAAAGAGCGCCGGGAAAGTTGGGTTAGCGATGTGGCAGCATCAGTAAACCTGACATATCTAGCAGAATTGCTAGTTGAATTGGAATCTAACTTGCAGGGAGAATCGGTTGATATTCAGTGGCCAGAGCGTCGGAACCGTTGGGTAGAAGAATGTCTGGGAGCATCAATTGTTCAAGAAGTATCAAGTTTATTGCTGGAACTAGAAACCAATACCAATTCGGAAGCTATGGCTGATGAATGGTCGCACAATCGCGAAAATTGGGTACAGCAAATGCACAAGTTTAAGGAGTAGTTTAGGCTATTCAGAGCCTGTAGATATGCGTTTTCAGGCTCTAAAGTTTCCTAATTACTAATGACTAATGACTAATTCTGGATCTTTCTTTCTGCAAAACCAATTCAGAAAAATATCTGCGAGTCCTTCAGCCATTTCCTGTATTTGCGGCCGAGAAGGATTCGGTTCCATAATCGTATTTTGACTGAAAGGCGCGACTGCAAACATTCCCAAAAATAGCTGAGGGACAATCTTCGGATTCATCTTTGGATAAACTTGTTTTTCCATCGCCGTTTGCAAAAAAGCCTCAGCCACATCGCTCATTATAAAAAACCAACACTGTCAATCAATAAATTTTGTACAAAAATAGCGCAAACTGCAAACAAGACAAAATTTAATATGGTAGAACTAAACCAATTACTGTTAGAGTTTCAATCCCACCTAAACTGGGACGCAGTGAGGGAAGAATGGAAAGAACGTCGTGAGTGTTGGATGAGCGAGGTGTCAGCAGCAAGTGACGAGAAAAACCTAGCCAAATTGCTAGTTGAATTAGAATCACATTTTCAGCGAGACGCGGTACAAAGTCTCTGGAAAATGATCCGTGAAAGTTGGGTAGAAGAATGTCATATAGCATCGACGCTGGAAGAAGTATCAAGTCTCTTGTTGGAACTTGAAAGCAATACAACTTGGGAAGTAGTGACAGATGAATGGCAGGATAATCGGGAAAAGTGGGTGCAAAAGATGTACGAATTTATAGAGTAATTGGGGATTAGTGACAGGTTATTGGTTATTGGTTATTAATTATAATCACCAATAAGTAACAACCAACAAATAACCAATAACTAATGACTAATCATTCATCTTTAATTAAAACCCCATTCAGAAAAATATCTGCGAGTCCTTCAGCCATTTCCTGCATTTCTTGCACAGAAGCATTCGGCTCCATAATCGTATTTTGACTGAAACCCGCGACTGCAAACATTCCCAAAAATACCTGAGCGACAATCTTCGGATTCATCTTCCGATAAACTCCTTTTTCCATTGCCGTTTCAAAAAAAGCCTCAGCCACATTTGTCATTTTTCCGATGACTTCCAACTGAATTCTGTCGCGCAAATCCGGGTGAAATTGCGCCTCCAAAAAACACACCCGCATCATGTCGCTATTCTCGCGGATATTCAGCATCCGCCGCCGCATCACCTGAGCCACTGCTTTGTAACTGCCCATCTCGCTTAATTCAGTCAGCAAATCCGTCAGCAACTCCACCCATCCTTCCGTCGCCACCTCAATCAAAATCGCTTTTTTATTATCAAAATGCCGAAATAGCGTACCCTCTGCCACCCCCGCCGCCGCTGCTAAATCGCGAGTTGTCGTGCCGTCGTATCCGCTGCGGGCAAACAACCGCTGAGCGGCTTGTAAAATCCGCTTCTTGGTTTCTGTTTCAGAAGGAGGAGACTGATTAAAAATTCGCATGGCTTTGCAATCGGTAATTGGCGACTTGGATCTACGGTATCGGGACTGAATGGCTAAATTAATGTTAAGTTTTAAGTTGTGCGCGGCTTTGATCCCAAACTTAAAACTCCTCGCTCAACTCCAGACCCTTTTTGAGATTTGCTGTATCAGCCTAACATCTGCGGCGCAACAGATCGCTTATGCCTCCAAAAATCTTTATCCTTAAAAAAGAATCTCTGACCGCCGAGCACAAACATTTTTTGTTTGACAATCCAAAATCTCAATTCTAAAATCTAAAATCGAATGACCCCGCAGTTCCAAAAACCCCGTGAAGCGAAGCTATCCCGTAGGGAATCGCCCGATCGCCAAACTCGATTCATCGCCTCCCTGCTGACCGCTGTACTGCTGTGGTGGGGCATTTCTCCAGAAATGGCCCTTGCCCGCCCCAACCCCGCTAGCGGCTCCCAAGCAGTCTCTGTTCAACCGTCGCTCGATCGAGTAATCAGCCAAGTCAGCGAATTTAAGCTCGACAACGGCATGAAATTCATCGTACTCGAAAGGCCCAGAGCGCCCGTAGCATCGTTTCTGATTCACGCCGATGTCGGCGGCGCAAACGAACCAGACGGCCAAACAGGTGTCGCTCACTATCTCGAACATTTAGCCTTTAAAGGCACGCCAAAAATCGGCACTACCGACTACCAAGCCGAAAAGCCGCTCTTAGAAAAACAAGACCAACTCTTCGAGCAAATGCAAGCAGCCAAGGCCAGTGGCAAAACTGAAGAAGTCGCCCAATTAAAAGCAGAATTCGACAAAGTTGAAGCTGAAGCTTCGCAATTTGTCAAGCGTAATGAACTCGGCAAAATAGTGGAACAAGCAGGCGGAGTCGGACTAAATGCCGCTACTTCCACCGACGCCACAATGTATTTTTACAGCCTTCCAGCTAATAAGTTAGAAATGTGGATGTCGCTGGAATCCGAGCGATTTCTAGAACCAGTATTTCGGGAATTTTACAAAGAAAAACAGGTAATTTTAGAAGAGCGCAGGCTCCGAACCGAGAATTCTCCGATCGGACAAATGGTTGAAGTTTTTGCCAACAAAGCTTTCTCTGCTCATCCCTACCGCCGCCCCGTAATTGGCTACACTGAAGACATTAAAAACCTCAGCCGCAGCGACGTGCAGAAGTTTTTCGAGACTCACTACGTCCCCAGCAAGCTGACTGTGGCCGTGGTAGGAGACGTGAAAGCTTCGGAGGTGAAGCGACTAGCTCAAATTTATTTCGGTCGTTACAAGGCGAAACCAGCGCCTCCAGAATTGCAGATTGTCGAACCTCCCCAAACGCAAACTAAGGAAGTCACGCTGCAATTAAAAACTCAGCCTTGGTATTTGGAAGGATACCACCGGCCTGCGATGAATCATCCCGACAATGCGATTTATGAAATGATTGGTTCTTTGCTCAGCGATGGCCGTACTTCTCGGCTTTACAAATCTTTGGTAGAACAACAGCAATTGGCGCTGGCGGCTCAAGGTTTTAGCGGTTATCCGGGGGAAAAGTATCCGAATTTGATGTTATTTTACGCTCAAACTGCTCCGGGCCGCACGGTTGATGAAGTAGCTGCAGCTTTGAGCAAGGAAATCGATCGCCTGAAAACTGAGCCCGTTTCTGCTTTGGAATTGGAGCGAGTGAAAACTCAGGCGAGAGCCGATTTGTTGCGATCGCTCAATTCTAATATGGGCATGGCATTTGCGCTGGCGGACTATCAAGTAAACACCGGTTCGTGGCGAAATTTGTTCAAGGAATTGGATGCGATCGCGGCTGTTACTCCCGCTGACATTCAGCGTGTCGCTCAGGCAACTTTTCGCCCGGAAAATCGCACGATTGGTAAGCTTTTGCCACTGTAAGAAGAAGGTTCGGCAACGGATTCTGTAACGGATGTAACGGATGTAACGGATGTCAGTTCGATGTCCGTCGGAAGAAGGAAGAAGGAAGAGGGAAGAGGGAAGAAGGAAGAGGGAAGAAGGAAGAGGGAAGAAGGAAGAGGGAAGAAATACTCGTTTCCAGGCTCTGCCTGGGAACGTATATCCGCGAGGCTCTGCCTCGAATTGTCAACTTAGGAAACATTGGAGAAAGAATGAAAAGGACTAAATTGAGACTGAAAAAAGTAAAGTTATTTCTGCTATCGCTTTGCTTTTTTACTGTTTCACTTGGCACGTTTAATTTGTTACCTTCCTTTGCGGCGGCACCCAAACACTACGACGAATTAACATTTCCCCCGCTGGCAGAAATTAAACTGCCTAAATACACTCGCTTCGAGCTGAAAAATGGCATTCGGGTGTATCTGATGGAAGACCGGGAACTCCCGTTAGTCGGGGGAACGGCGCTATTTCGCACGGGCGAGCGTTTTGAACCTGCCGATAAAATCGGATTGGGAGGTTTGACGGGAGAAGTGATGCGAACTGGCGGCACGAGCCGGCATACGGCTGATGAATTAAATCAGTTGCTAGAACAGCGAGCAGCTTCGGTAGAAACGGGGATTGATGTTGCTTCTGGTACGGCTAATTTTAGTGCTTTAGCTGAAGATGTGGAACCCGTGTTTGACTTATTTGCGGAAGTGATTCGGGAGCCAATATTTGCTCAGGAAAAGTTGGATTTAGCGAAGAACCAAACTCAAGGTGCGATCGCCCGCCGCAATGACGATCCTGACGGTATTACCGGCCGCGAGTTTCAAAAATTAATTTATGGATCTCGCAGTCCTTACGCGCGCACAGTAGAATACAAAACCCTCGCCAATATTTCCCGCGATGATTTGGTGAGTTTCTACCAGAAATATTTTCATCCCAAGAATATGATTTTGGGTATTTCTGGCGACTTTGATACAGCTAAAATGCGATCGCTCGTCGAGCAAAAATTCGGCAACTGGCAACCGAGTCAAAGTGCAGAAGTGCCTGCACTACCAACGGTATCGCCAGCAAATAGGGGCGGCGTATTTTTGGTAAATCAGCCGCAATTAAGTCAAAGTTACGTGCAAATAGGACATTTGGGCGGAATGCTCAGCAGTCCAGATTACGGTGCTTTGGACGTGATGAACGGGGTTCTCAACGGTTTCGGTGGTCGTTTGTTTAATAACGTGCGATCGCGCCAAGGCTTAGCTTATTCAGTATACGCGGCTTGGAGTCCGAGATATGACTATCCGGGGGTGTTTGTCGCTGGAGGCCAAACGCGATCGGACGCCACAGTACCGTTTATCCAGGCAATTCGCGCCGAGATCGATCGTATCCGCACCGAACCCATTACCCCGGAAGAATTAGCTTTTGCTAAAGATTCCACCCTGAATTCTTTCATCTTCAAATTTGAAAATCCCAGTCAAACTTTGTCGCGATTAATGCGCTACGAATACTACGGTTATCCCGAAGATTTCATTTTTCGCTACCGCCGCAGCATCGAAGCAGCAACAATTGCCGACGTGCAGCGCGTAGCTAAGACTTACTTGAAACCGGAGAATCTTGTAACATTAGTAGTGGGAAATACGGCGGCAATTCAACCGCCGTTATCGAGTTTGGGAAATTCGGTCAAAGTGCAATCTGTTGATATCACAATTCCCTCGGCAACTTAATTGGTAACAAAGGCTTGCATTCCTCTGTTTTCAGGTAGGGAGGCGGGCTTTCGGCCATTGGTGTAAACTTCAGCCTAAAACCCTTGATAAACATCGCTTTTAGCTGAGTCTAGATCCCTCTAAATATCCATTAAGAAGGGGGACTTTGAGAATATTCTTGTCCCCCCCTGATTAAGGGGGGCTAAGGGGGATCGAGGCTTAATCGTCCGACAGTAGACTGATAATACGTTTGACGTTAAGTTGATACCAATGGGTTCTTGGAGTGTCCCTAAGTTTTGCTAAAAATCAATACTCAAAGGCGCTCTCGGAAACGGAATCACATCCCGAATATTCCCCATTCCCGTCATAAACTGCACCAACCGTTCAAATCCCAAACCAAAGCCAGCGTGAGGCACAGTACCGTAGCGGCGCAAATCCAAATACCACCACAATTCCTCCTTATTCATACCCTGCGCTTCCATCCGCCGCTCCAACACATCCAGCCTTTCTTCCCGCTGCGAACCGCCGATTATTTCCCCAATATTAGGAGCCAAAACATCCATGGCTCGCACCGTTTTCTCGTCATCGTTCAAACGCATATAAAATGCTTTAATCCCGACGGGATAGTCGCTGACAATTGTCGGCTTTTTAAACAAGTCCTCAGCCAAATAACGCTCGTGTTCTGACTGCAAATCTAAACCCCAACTGACAGGAAAATCAAACTTTTTGTCGGCTTTTTCCAAAAGTGCGATCGCCTCCGTATAAGTAATCCGCTCGAACTGATTATTAATGATATTTTGAGCAGTAGCCAAAACCGTTTTGTCAATGCGCTCGTTGAAAAACTCCATATCTTCCGGGCAACGATCCAAAACGTATTTAAAAATGTACTTTAAAAACGCCTCAGCCAAATCCATA
Source organism: Microcoleus sp. Pol14D4 (assembly GCF_036701245.1). Lineage (NCBI taxonomy): Bacteria > Bacillati > Cyanobacteriota > Cyanophyceae > Oscillatoriales > Microcoleaceae > Microcoleus > Microcoleus sp. Pol14D4. The sequence goes on along the minus strand of NZ_JAUBQM010000035.1, from coordinate 36,276 downwards.
TCTCCCTGCAAATCGCAGAACGCCATCTCCGGTTCAATCATCCAAAACTCAGCCAAATGTCGCGAAGTATTAGAATTTTCCGCTCGAAAAGTAGGTCCGAAAGTGTAAACATTTCCGAAAGCCATCGCCATAACTTCCGCTTCCAACTGGCCGCTAACTGTTAAATAGGCGCGCTTTCCAAAAAAGTCTTTAGCATAATCAACCTCTTGCGAATCAGTGCGCGGCACATTCTTTAAATCCAAGTTGGTAACGGCGAACATTTCCCCCGCACCTTCGCAGTCGCTAGCAGCAATAATCGGAGTGTGAACCCACAAAAAACCGCGTTCTTGAAAAAATTGGTGTACCGCCGCCGAACAAGCATTGCGGACTCGAAAGACAGCACCGTGGGTGTTTGTGCGCGGCCGCAAATGCGCGATTGTCCGCAAAAATTCAAAGGAATGCCGCTTTTTTTGCAACGGATAAGTTTGCGGGTCTGCATCGCCGTAAACTTGCACTTGTGAGGCTTTCAACTCAATGCGCTGTCCTTTTGCTGGAGAAGCTACCAGCACTCCCGACACTTCTAGAGATGCACCTGTATTGAGTTGTTTGAGTACATTTTCAAAGTCTGGCAAATCGGAATTTATGACTACTTGCAAGTTAGCCATCGCCGAACCATCGTTGACTTCGACAAAGGCAAATTCTTTCAATTCGCGTTTGGTACGAACCCAACCTTGAACAGTTACACTTTCGTCGGGTTCACCTGCGCGCAAAATTGCTGCTATTCGTTGATTTGTCATATCCACTCCTGTTTATTTAATATTTATTTTGCACCATATTTCTCTCTTTGCTCTTCCTCTGCGCCTTCTGCGCCCTCTGCGGTAAATAAAAAAATCCAAAATCCCAACCTTGTTCAACCTGCATAGGATTTCAAAATCCAACCGATCAAAATACCGAGTCCCCCAAACCGAACTGCTTGCCAAAAAGGTTGTTTTATGCTCCCCCAAGAAAACAGGCTGCTTTCTAAATTCAACTCGATAGTTTCCAATTCTTGCTCAATTTCCCGCAATTCTTTTTTGAGTTGCGGCAATGGATTTCGGCGCCCCGACTGGCGGATTTCTTCGCGCCGATGGCCGAGTTCGACTTGGCGCTGTCGATCGACCTGAATTTGAGTGTACCGTTCTTTGACTGCCGCCAGCGATCGCTCCACTGCTGCGATCGCTTGAACAAACTCGCTTTCTTGCTCTTCCGGATTTAACTCTGACGGCTGTTGAGGCATTTCGATCTGCAAACCTGACAATAATAATAAAAAAAACTGATTTCCAATTAAGTTGTTATTATATGCAGTATATTTTCTAAATTAACGAACTCTAGCCAAATAGACATAAGTATAGCAACTTTATCGGCATTTAAAACGTTTTTAATTGCTGAAACCATTGATTTTATGTCATTTTCCTTCTTCCTTCTTCCTTCTTCCTTACCACCCACCTATGCTTGAAACTACACAAACAACCCAAACTGTCAACCTCAACGAGCTGAGCACGGTAGAACTAGCCCAAGCTCTAGCCGCGCGCCTCGCCATCCCCGAAAAAGATTGGCACCGCCTCAAAGCAAACCGTTCCGCGCGGGCCTGCGAGCAAGCTGCGGCCGCTTTGGTCTTTTTGCTCAAAAAACAGCCCGAAGAAGCTCTCCCGCGCTTAAACCAAGCAGCAGGATGGCTGGATAGATCGATATCTGCTCCTCCCTGTCCCACCCACGGCAAATAATTTTGAGTATAGAGTCTTGAGTTTTGGTTTGATTAGTCGCTCAAAAATTAGACAATCGCGCTGCTCGATCGAGCAGCGCGATTGTGAGTTCAAAAGATTTATACTTTTTTAACTCAAAACTCAGATTTTGCATTATGATCAGCTATCAATAGCCAGAGCGTTCAAATTCTCATTGCAAACTTCAGTCCGGGAACGAAAAATTTTCCAGGTCTAGCTGAGATGAAAAATGCTGCTTTCATAGCGGTGCTAGCGCAAGCGAGGCAGTCGGTAGCGACTTGGAAGTTCTTTGCACAGCCGTAACTCTGTACCTTGAGAATTCCACTCTACCCGATCGAATATTTGGTAAAGAATAAACAAGCCTCTACCGCATTCCTGTTCCACATTGGGTAGTCCAGAGTTATCTGAAACGTCCTCTGCTAGGAGACTGTCGCAATCATCGGTATAAAGGTTACAACTGCAAGGGGCATTAAAGCCAGAACCTTGATCCGATATCACCCACCAATATTGGTTTTGAACGATCGAAAAACGGACTCCAACAGTTTTACCGGGGTCTAATTTGTTTCCATGCTTAGCAGCATTTACCAAAGCTTCTTGAAGCCCCAACCGCAATTCCGCTTGCCAGTAATCTGGCACCTCTGCTAGGAGCAGATCCAAAATAGGACAAAGGTATAGAGTAGAAGCGAAGCTAATCGTAATCCAATTGCGTCCGACGGGACGAGGTGAAATAGCAATCACTCAGAAAACTCCCTAACTTTCAGGTGGATAAAGTTCACACCCTGCATAGTTGGCTCCCTAGTATTCAAAATGCTAATTAATTGAGCGGCGCAGCTCTACTTCTATATTAGAGTATCTAAGCAATTAAGAACAGCAAACAACGTCACAAAATATTCAGCGATTCTGAGAAACTTCTGCAGAGAACCATCGGTAATTTTACTTATAACTTCTCCCAGCCGCGAAATTTTTGATTTCAGCTTTTGTCAACTCGCAACCAAACGGCTCGCTGCATCCCCACGCCGTCAACACCTCTTGAACAAACGATCCCCACCTGGAAAAGCTCGCAAATAACTATAAAAAAGTCGATCCCTTGACTCTCGCCCATCCGGTTCGACCCTCGCCGCCAAGCTTTGCACCCATAGCCCCAGAGCTATCTCTTACCGCCACACAGAACAATCATCATACCTAGGTATGTTGCACCCAAAACCCGATTTATTTTCCCAAATGCGATCGGGCAAAACATCTCCCATTGCTGCGCCCCTCACAAAATCAATATTCGTTACAAAACTTATTAATTCTGAGTGCGGAAGATCGCCAGATCTCAACTCGCTCACATTGACGAATCCTTTGCTAGCGGAACCCCCGCGCGGATGGCAAACTTTATAAATCTGAGCGTCGCGATACAATAGTTAAAGTAAATAATTATTTCTTTACATTATGCAAGCAAACCCAGCCGTCACCACAGCCCCCATAGCCGGCACTTACTGGCAGTGGCGGGGGCATTCAGTATACTATGTTCGATCCAGCGATCGGCATCCAGAACGCCCTCCCCTGCTGTTAATTCACGGTTTTGGAGCCTCCACAGACCACTGGCGCAAAAATATCAGCGGGCTGAGCAAAGACTTTGAAGTGTGGGCGATCGACCTTTTGGGATTTGGGCGATCGGCAAAACCCGAATTGCAGTACAGCGGCGACCTCTGGCGCGACCAACTCCACGACTTTATCACCAACATCATCGGCCGGCCCGCCGTACTAGCCGGCAACTCCCTCGGAGGCTACGCCGCCTTGTGTGTAGCAGCCCAGCGCCCCCAATCAGCAGCCGGACTCATATTAATCAACAGCGCCGGCCCCTTCAGCGAACCGCAGCCCGCACCCGAAGCCCCCCCCTTGCAAAAAGCCATATCTGCAATAGCTAAAACCTTATTTCAGCAAGATTGGGCAAGTTTTCTGCTGTTCCAGTACGTGCGCCAGCGATCGACAATTCGCAAAACTCTAGAAAAAGTATATCTCGACCAAAGCGCCGTCACAGACCAATTAGTAGAAGAAATTTACCTTCCCTCCTGCGATCCCGGTGCCCCCAAAGTATTCGCTTCCGTATTCCGAACACCCCAAGGCGAAAAAATTGACGTATTACTTAGTCAATTAACCTGCCCGTTGCTAATGCTGTGGGGAGAAGGCGATCCGTGGATGAATTCCACAGAAAGAAGCGCCAAATTTCGCAAACACTATCCGCAGTTAACAGAACACTTTATCAAAGCCGGTCACTGTCCCCACGATGAAGTACCAGAACAGATAAACGAACTGATTCGCGCATGGATAATTGACCAATAGTCGATCGGCACATAAATAATTTTCCCCAGGCTATCTCCTCCCTCGGAGAGGGGGAAAATTATCCGATTTGCAGTAAAAGTTTATGTATTGTGCCAACACAAACGCGGTTAATTTCTCTCACATATTCTGAGGAGACGGAAACCATGACCCGCAAAAAGACTCGCCGCAATTTTATATTGAGCAGTATAGCTGTTGCCAGCGGCATTGCAGGCGCTAAGGCGATCGAACAGCAGGATCGGGAAATCGCAGCCGCACCAAATAACAAGGCCGCCACCACAGTAAAAATGCCAGAACGAGTGTTAGGCAAAACCGGGGTCAAAGTGCCGATTTTCGGTTTGGGTGGGGCCGGACAAACACCGCTGTCGCAGCCGGGAAGAGAAGCAGAAGCAGCGGCGCAAATTGAACGCGCGATCGAACTAGGCATTCGCTATTTTGACACGGCGGCCGAGTACGGGCCCAGCGAAGAAAACTTAGGCAAAGTTTTGCCACCATATCGATCGCGCCTATTCCTAGCCACAAAAACCTCCGCCAGAGACAGAGACGGCGCGTGGAGAGACTTAGAGCGATCGCTCAAAAGATTGAAAACCGATCGGCTAGACTTGTGGCAACTGCACCACGTCTCATTCCAAGCCGAATAAGACCAAATTTTCAGTGCCAAAGGAGCAATAAAGGCGATCGAACAAGCCAAAGAGCAAAAAATAATTCGTTTTTCCGGTATAACCGGACACCACGAACCTGCTATCATTGTGGCCGGCTTGGAGCGCTATCCTTTTGATACAATATTAATCTCCCTCAACGCCGCCGAAAAACATCACCCGCGCTCCTTTGTTACCACCGCTTTACCAGTAGCCAAAGCCAAAAACATCGGCGTCATAGCCATGAAAATACCCGCTTACGGCAAATTATTTGAGAACGGTGTTTTAGATGGAATGCACCAAGCAATGGGCTACACGCTTTCACTTCCCGGCGTTAACTGCTGCATCATCGCTGCCGACTCAGTAAAGCAATTAGAAGAAAACTTAAAAGTCGCCCAAGAATTCCAACCGCTGAACGAAACAGAAATGGCAGCACTTGAAAAACGCACCGCTGCGGCTTGGCAAGAAAACACATTTTTCCGACAGTGGACTTAAACTCCCCAATCCACAATCCCCTTTTTCCTCTGTGTTTATTGTGGCGCGGGACGCCCGTGAGTCGTAGTTTTGTAGGAAGACTCAAGTGGTCACTACAAACTTCTAACGGTTATGTTACTGAACTTGATATCATCTGCAGTGAAAATATTTCAAATCACAAAACAAGGCGAGCCAACCAGGTCGCCTTGTTTTTTATCATAAAAAATGCGATTTGTCAACAGCAAACCGTTACTTTTTTTTCCGTTTAGCCTTATCTAACCGCCTGCGATCGCGCCACTCAACCGCCGTCAAATAAGCGACTCCGCCAGTCACAGTCAGCAGCAGTACAAAGGCCACTAAAACAAGAATATTAGCAATCGAAAATTCCACAACCCCTCTTCCTCTGATTTTACATTTTCTACTTTCGATTTTAGATGAAAAATGTTAACAATTAACAGTTGAATGTTGACGGCTAACTGTTAATTGTTAACACTCTCTTCAAACTGCAGGCAAATCTTCCAAAATTGTAAACCTCACATGATTAATTGCCAGACTCCCCACGGAAACATCCTCCTTGTTCAAAGGGAGACCGCTGCTCGTGAGACTTTGAAACCGAATTCCCTTGCCAATTTCTACGTGATACCAAGCCAAACCCATAAAAAATCGCAAAGGATAAGGGCCTCTGTCTTGAATATCATCAGGATTAGATTCCATCGGCACCCACCCAAAACCCGGAATGTAAAATTCCAGCCAAACGTGATTGAAATCCGGCTCCAGCGACACCCCTTTTCTGTCAGCAAAAGCCGGACACTTGTAGCGCCCGATCGTGCGGCAAGCAATCCCGTTTAACCTAGCCAAAGCTAACAAAAGTCCCACGTACTCGCCACAAGAACCGATGCCGCGGCGTAATACAATATCGGGAGTGTCAATGTGAGGCCTAATGCCGTAAGAAAGTTGGTCGTAAACAAAATTGCGAATGCTCAGTAACTGCCTCAGAATATTAGTTTCTGAGCCAATGGCAGCCCCAGCAGCCGATCGCACAATCTCCGTATCCATCGCCAAATTGTCATTATCCACCAAATACTTAGCTGCAAACTCCGGCGACAGCTTGGGAATCTTTTCGACATCCCGAGGCGACAACTGATACTTAATCGATCGAACTTCTAACAAAGCCTTCCAGCCAAAAATTCGGCGTTCCCCAGGGTGCAGCCGATCGAACTTAAACACCGCCACCCGTTCCCCTTCCTGAATTTCCTCAGTAAAAGGCATTCCAATCGGCGTAATTTTCCTGACCTTTTGTCGGTGAGTTTCCGAAGGCAAAGCAATCCGCCACTCCAAATTTTCGATTTCTACCTCATCGAGAGGAGACAGTTCCTCCACATAAGACATTTCCATCAAAAAACCGTTTGACAGAGCGTAGCGCTCGGCTTCATTGTAGTGAAAATATAAAGGCTGAATAAAAGTGCGATCGCGCTTTGTCAACTGAAAAGGATCTTCCGAATTCGGGTCATCCCGGATGTAAAGTTCATCCCCGGCATAAGCCACGTACAGAACCTCCTCTCCCGTTTCGGAATCCTTGTGAAAAGCCAAACCAGAAGGCGACTCAAAGGGAGTCAAAACGCTAAATTTAATCTCCCCAGTTCCCCGTTCCAAACAGTAAACAGTTTGCTCAGTCTTGTCGCAAACCCAAATTTCCTCATCCCGGACTGTGATATTTTCCACCCCTATACCGGGAGCGTAAAACCGAGTAATTTCCCGACCAGTTTTCAGGTCAAAAACCAGAATCGCATTTAATCTCTGGCAAGTCGCATAAAGCGTAGATTTCCACACAGCAATCCCGTCAGCAGGATAAGAAAGTGAAACAAAATGTTCCGGTTTGAGTGCAGCGATCGCCCCGTCCCGAACTGCGCCCCGACAGCAACAAATATCCTCATCCCGCGCAAACCAGAGAGTATCTTCCGAAATAGCCAGCCCGGTTGCGCCCGCAAACTTAGCCGTTTGATAAGGATTCAAAACAGTAGTGTTGTCAGTTTCTCGATCGATCTCCAATAGCAGCCCTTCGGCGCGATCGACAGCGAACAACCTATTTCCTAAAAAAGCAATGCCGTGCAGTGCCAAGACTCCGATGGGTCTTACCATCCGCAGCCCCGAAGGCTGTTTGTCCGAGAGAACAGGTGAATCGAGATTCATGCTAAATTTCTTGCCGGTATTGTACAGAAAACCTGATTTGTAACTTGTAGCCGCTCGCTTGAGGTTAACCAGCAAAATTGCCGAGTTTCCTGATATTCAGGATTGACGCATCAACCGGGTGTTTTTACGAAAAGACGCGCTGTATCCTCTGGCTAGAGTTAAAAGGACCCGAATATTAGTCTTTGTCAAAGTTGGGTTTAACAAGCTCAACCCAACCTGGTGCCGTGAATGGAAGTAAGTATAACTACTAAGCTACCACTGACAAAGGCGACACAGAATTCTATGTTGAGCACAGCGACCAAAATAATAGTATCTGCCTAAAGATATAAATTAAGTACAACAGATTACTATATCCGTCAAAACCTTGGATAGAATAAAACCGTGCGATAAAGTTCCTAGGTTCATCAAAAGGCAGGTTCGTCATGGCTTTGAAGTCTGCTCTAAATATCGGTGCTTTTTCATTAATTCTGTCTTTAGAGGCAGTTGCCGCCGGTAGTTTCTTAATACCAGCAGAGGCTCTCAACAGCCCCGCAAACATTGTCAAGCGCCCCTCACCACGGCAGCTACCCCTCAACTGGCAAACAGTTCAACCCCCTAAAACCAGAGGAAGCAGACCGAACATTCAGCCAACGGGTTCCACGTGGAATACCTTTCAACCGCCGGAGGACGGAGTACCCGGAAGGCGTGAAGGGGGAGGAACCCGCGGCTTAGAATGCCCCACGGCCACAACTGCCTTAACTGCTTTGATTCCCCAATCAACTATGGGGCAAACCATATCAGCAAAGCCAACATTTTTCTACTACCTTCCTATAGCCCTCGACAAAACAGTTCAGTTTGAGTTAGCAGACCAAAGAGACAAAACACTGTACAAAAAAAGTTTTCGCATGGTAACTAGCCGTGCAGGTGTAGTTAGCGTCAGCCTCGACTCCGACGACAACTCGCCAACCCTGGAAGTTGGCAAAAACTATCAATGGTACTTTACTATCAAATGCAACCCCAAAAATACAAGAGATGATGTTCTCGTTTCCGGGTGGATCAACCGCACCGCACTCGCCCCAACCGTGCAAACAGAGTTGGATCGATCGCCCGATCTCACCAAGCTCAGTATCTTCGCCCAACAACGTCTTTGGTACGAGTACCTGGCAACTCTAGCTCAATTGCGTATCGAGTCTCCCAGCGATGCCAGTTTAGCGATCGAGTGGTCAGCAGTGCTCAACTCAGTCGAACTCGGCAAAATAGCCCAAGAACCCTTAGTCACAAGTGAATTAACACCTATCACCAGAAAATAATTAAACACCAGTTCCAAAAAAGAATGCAACGGTAGGCAAGCCCCAAACTGTGATAGCCATCAGTCAGTTGATTTTAGATTTTAGATTTTAGATTTTAGATTTTAGATTTACTTGTTGCATTGAATCAGGAATCTCGAACAGGAGTCTAAAATTTTAGGATCTACGCTGATGAGCGTTCGGGGTACGGTATCCGTTTTTGGGCGAGTCATTGCCAAATCTCAAATCTCAAATGGTATGACTGGTGCAGCAAGTACGACAAACTCGGTTTAAAGGGCGGTATTTGGCAGCGCCACAGATGATTTTTGGCTGTTGCGGGTTGTTTGGTCGATCGTGCTAAATAAATTAAAATTTGTGTACCGATCGGCAAGCAGTTCTGACTTCTGGCATCTTGAAAGGCGGACTGTGAAGATTTTGACGGTCAAATTTCGCCTAATACTAAATGATAAACTGGCATAGTCAAGCAGCCGACAAACTTATTTTAGAGAAATTATTAATTATGCGCCCGAATGCAAATATTGCACTATTTCGGTTAGGGATTTCACTTCTAACTTCGCTCCCGATGGTTTGCTTTTACACCAATAAAGCTATATCCCAAACCAACGATATTTCTCAGTTGCCCGTCGCCGCTGACAACTCAGCAGATACGGGCAATCAAGTATTAGCACTGCAAAAACTGGAAATCAAGCAGGATGAAACAGCGACCAACTTAAATCAGCTTCGCGATTCCATCGAGACCAACCCTGAACCAGAAACACAATCGAACCCCGCCGAGAACAGCCAATATGCCTGTTCCACAATCGATGAAGCTGCTTGTGGTGCGGGCATCTTGCCCGAACAAACAAATCTGGTTGACAACGATCCCCAATGTCAGAACCAGCTAAATTGTAATCATGTTTTAGCTCAGAACCCGCAGACGCCACCGGGAAACCTCCCGCCCGACTTAAACCGCGAGCGACTACCAGATCCGCTGTTACCGTCGCCGCCGACTCAGCCAGATCCAAATCGCGATCGATTTCTGCAACCGGCCCCGCAGCCTTCGCCAGAACCTCCCCAAGTACCGCCCACAGTAGCGCCGCCGTCCCCGTCGCCAGTTCCCTCAACCCTGCCGAATACACCAATTGAGGTGCAGAAAATTCAAGTAGTGGGCAGCACAATTTTAAGCCAAGACGAAATTAATGCCTTAGTCAACCCCTTAGAAGGCCGTTCTACCACCCTAGAACAGCTCAAACAAATCGCCGACAAAATTACCGAAATTTACCTCAATCGTGGCTACATCACTTCGAGAGCAGTCTTGCCACCCCAAACTATCACCGCAGGGGTAGTCCAAATTCAAGTGATTGAAGGCAAGCTAGCCCGAATTGAGGTAGAAGGAACTAAAAGATTGAATCCAAATTACATCCGCAGCCGGATTCGACTCGGTGCCGGAATGCCTTTAAGCACAGCTTCCTTAGAAGACCAACTCCGGCTGTTGCGGGTCGATCCTTTATTTGACAATGTAGAGGCCAGTCTGCGGGCTGGGGATAATGAAGCCGAGAGCATTCTGATCGTCCGAGTCTCGGAAGCTAATCCATTTCAGCCTACTTTCAGCATTGACAATTACTCGCCTCCCAGTGTTGGTTCCGAAAGATTGGGAGTTAGTTTGCGGCACCGCAATATAACAGGAAATGGCGACGAACTTGCGGCGGCTTATTATCGATCGCTCGGCGATTCAGACGTATTTGATTTCAGCTATCGCGTGCCGCTAAATGCGATGAACGGCACTTTGCAATTGAGGGCGGCCCCGAACCGCAACAGTATCGTACAAGCACCTTTTGACGCTTTTGACATTTCAGGAAAATCGCATTTATTTGAAGTTAGTTACCGCCAGCCGCTGCGGAGAACGCCGATCGAAGAATTTGCGTTGTCTGCCGGTTTTACTTATCAGACAGGCAGAACTTTTCTCGCCGGCGAACCGTATGCTTTTGGCATCGGCCCGGATTCCAATGGTGTCACCACTACGAGTTCAATTAAGCTGGGACAGGACTACATTCGGCGCGACCCTCAGGGCGCTTGGGCTTTGCGATCGCAATTTACGATCGGCACTAGCTTGTTTGATGCTACTCAAAACGAAGGTTCTGACCCGGACGGACAATTTTTTAGTTGGCTGGGTCAAGTGCAGCGAGTACAGCGATTGAATGACAAACATTTATTAATTTTGCAGGCAGACTTGCAGTTGTCAGCTAATAGTTTGTTGCCTTCCCAGCAATTTGTAATTGGCGGCGGGCAATCTTTGCGTGGCTACCGCCAAAATGTCCGTTCTGGCGATAACGGCTTCAGAGTTTCCATCGAAGATCGGATTACTTTGCAGCGCGATGCTTCGGGAAATCCAAAACTACAATTAGCTCCATTTTTGGATGCAGGTACTGTATGGAACGTTGCGAACAATCCTAATAAATTAACCAATCAGACATTTTTAGCCGGTCTGGGTTTGGGGGTAATCTGGGAACCGATACAGCGGGTGAACCTGCGGGTAGATTACGCTTTCCCTTTGGTGAGAATTAGCGATAAAGGCGACAATCTGCAAGATAAGGGAATTTACTTCAACATAATTTATACGCCTTAAGGAGAGAGGGAGAGTGAAGAGTGGGGAGTGGGAGAAAGTGGAAGATGAAGAAAATATTTCCCTCTTCCCTCTTCCTTCCACATCCGATATTAATCGCCGACTTCCCCGACAACCTCTGCAGCAGCCTGAGTTTCGAGCCAGAGATTGAGCAGCAATAGCTCCGCCCGATCGCCCAACACAGTCGCAAACACGCCGTCAGCCCCCTCGGACGCCTCAGAAATCCACGTACCGCGCAGAGTCACTTCTACAAAGTCAGTATCAGCAACACAAAGCTCGATCGCATCGTTGTCGTTTCGGCGGGCCTCAGATTCCAACAGAGACAGCGCCGGCAAATTCGCGGGCAGCAAAAATGCCGCAGTGCTCGGTTCGACGCTGATGCTTTGACCAACTCGCATAGCCAGCACAACTCGCAGCGCCACTAACTGTTCGGGAGATTGAGCCAAACGCTCGAGGTTAAAGCCCGTTTCAGTGTAAGTCAACTTCAGCATATTGACAGCCCTAAATTTGGAATTGAAAGTTTAAAATTGAAAATCGGGAACTGGGCATGGGGAATAGGGCATCGGGCATTGGGCATCGGGCATCGGGCATTGGGCATTGGCCATCGGACATTGGATAGGTCGGAATGAAAAGTTTGCTATTGGGACCTAAAATCCTTTTCAATTACAGGACTTAATTAGCTATTAACTATTAGCTATTACCAATTACCAATTACTTGTTTGGTCCATGCCCTATTCCCCATGCCCTATTCCCCTATTTGATATTCGTGCCAAAACAGTTCGGCAAAAGCAACAGTGGGGTGTATGGGAGCCTTTGGCTTAGTTCGCAGAGACATTCCAGCTTCTATAGGAGTTCGATCGCCCTTACGAGAGTTGCACCGTTCGCAAGCAGTCACTACGTTGTCCCAAGTATGCGGGCCGCCCTTCGATCGAGGCATCACGTGATCCAGCGTCAAATGCCGATTGCTACCACAGTATTGGCAAGAATGAGCGTCGCGGCGCAGAACTTCCCGGCGATTGACCGGGGGTACTTTCCACAAGCGTTCCCTGTTACCAAAAGTTAAGCGGATTTGTTCGGGTACGTGGATGCTGGTGCTGGGCGATCGTACCAGCCAGCCGTTGCCGATGCTAAAATCCAGAGGTTCAGCTTTGCCTGTTACCAACAGTACGATCGCCCGTTTGATGTTGACACGGCTCATTGGTAGGTAATTCTGAGAAAACACCACCACAGATTGCCTCAATACATCAGTTACTACGGTCACGGCTTGCTCCTCCTCATCAATTTTGGATTTTAGATTTTGAATTTTGAATTTTGCTTGCTTCGTCAGCATTGGCTACATCTGGTTTTTTCCCAGTTCCCCAAGCGGATCGAATTTCTCAAATATCCAATCAAATGCCCCCGCTTCTCTTACTTAGAAGCGGGGGCTAGAAAAACTGCTAAAGGCAAATTTTCATCCTGTCTTGGTACAGTCGTTTAGCTGTACCTCCCGCTTCGCGTATCTCGATGTGGCTGTGCCACTTGCAGACCGTCCCGGTCTACCTCGTTGTAATTAATTTCTGCAATTTGTCCTAATCCACTATAACCGCGTTTAATTAGGCCCAAGCCCGCCCACGAGGTTGCTGTGACAGTCGCAAAACCCGTGCTAAAAACGTGCCGTAACGACTCAGAGTGACCCGTGGGGCGATCGCACTTCAATTGATAGGTGGAGTAGGTGGGGAGAAATTTCACAGCAGGCAGAAGGTGGTTAAGAGGCTTTCAATCTAGCTGTAAACATACTACACTGATATTACACATATGTCCACCCGTCACGGAGAAAAAATTATGCATACCCTACCTAGAACCTCAACCACCGAAATGGAAGTCACCAGCATTCGACTCGAAAGAGAACTCAAGGAGAGACTTAAAGAGCTCGCGGGCAATCAAGGCTATCAAGCTTTGATTCGAGATTTGCTCTGGAATTACGTGCAGCAGAAGTCTGGAGAGTATCGGCAGATGTTTTCTCGATCGGATATTCGAGCCAGCATTAATGCCACAGCACAGCAGGAGGAACGCTGCGCGCTTACAGGAGAGTTGATTCGACCGGGCGGGCCGATGTTATTAGGCCTGACGATGCACGGCGAAATGGTGCCGCTGAGTATAGGGAGTATGGCTGGATAAACCAGTTTATCGAAAATTTGTGAGAGCGATCGGCCTGGGGTGAAGGCCCCAGGCGCTGAAGATCATACTATTTTAGATTTTAGATTTTAGATTTCAATACTTCGGGCAGTTTTTGATTACCAACCGTAGAATAAGGGTTTCCAGGCTCCAAGGCAATCGAGCTACCAACGGAAAATCCAGGGTTTCAGACTACGAACTAAAAACAGTCCGGACTATTGGTATAAAATTCCGCAGTCTTTAAAAAATATCTATTTAACGAACCGTGAAGACGCAAAGAACGCGAAGGAAGATGGAGAAGAAGAGAGGTAATGTCAGCGGTTCGGGAGTCTGGTAACGCAGATGCGGAGGCTCCACAACGCGCTGGCTAGTGCTAAAATTTCCATCGGGCGTGCCGAACAGACGATCGTACATTTGATGAAAAAAATTAAAGTAATGCTGAAAAACCGCTACTTGACTGCTGCGAGTTCGATCGCCCTTCTTACAATTATTGCCGGATGTGCAGCTACTGAATCACCTCAACTTGCATCTCCCTCTCCTGTAGCTGAAGCTTCCCCGCCGCCAGTTAAACCAAGTCAGCCTCAGCCCTTAATAGTCTCTGCTAGCAATCCCGAAACCCCCACAAGTACCAAAATCCAGCAATATCTCAACGGGTTGGCAGCCCAAGGTTTTGCCAAAGAAAACCAAGGCGTCTGGATGCAATCTGGCAATACTTTGCTAGCCAATCACCAAGGTACAGTTCCTCTGTCGGCCGCTTCTATTACCAAAGTAGCAACATCTCTGGTAGCGCTGCAACAATTCGGGCCGGAACATCAATTTATCACCTTAATTGGTACAACGGGAAAAATAGAAAACGGCATACTAAAAGGCGATTTAATTGTTCAGGGAACCGCCGATCCGTTGTTTGTTTGGGAAGAGGCGATCGCCCTTGGTAACGCCTTAAGTCAAAAAGGGATCAAGCGAGTCAGTGGCAATTTAATAATTGTCGATAAGTTTTATATGAACTTTGAACTCGATCCCCTCAAATCGGGAGAATTGCTCAAACAAGGATTGAACAGTCAAATCTGGCCCAGCGAAGCCGCCGCCCAGTATCAAACCCTGCCTCCAAATACGCCAAAACCCCAAATAGCAATTGAGGGTACTGTACAAGTTTTACCAGCATCTCCCAACCAGGTGCAGCCTTTAGTAAAACATTATTCTTTACCCCTTGCTGAACTCATCAAAAAAATGAATCAGTACAGCAACAATCTCATGGCAGATATGCTAGCTGATACTGTCGGCGGCGCCAAAACAGTCGCGCAAAAAGCAGCAGCAGCAACCGGAGTTCCTCCCGCTGAAATTCAACTCGTCAACGGTTCGGGATTGAGCGAAGAAAATCTCATTTCTCCCCGGGCTGCTTGCGCGTTATTTCTAGCTTTAGAACGCTATCTTGAACCTTACAGCATGACAGTTGCTGATGTCTTAACTGTAGTTGGAAAAGATCAAGGAATACTGGCAGAACGCGCCCTTCCCAAATTAGCAGTAGTCAAGTCGGGCACGTTGGATAATGTTAGCGCTTTGGGCGGAGCCCTGCCAACTCAAAAACAAGAAACTGTGTGGTTTGTGATTATGAATGGAGGGGCAAATGTCGAGACATTTCGCACTCAGCAAGAGGTTTTGCTGAAAAGCTTTTTGAATGAGTGGGGAAGTGTTCAAGTTTCGCCACCGGAATTAACGCCCAATCCTGCTAGAAAGAGTAAGGTATCTCGCAGCGAAATTGTCAATTGATATCAATTCCGGTTGCACCGGAATTATTGTTGACTGTTGACTGTTGACTGTTGACTGTTGACGGGCGGGTCGAAAAACTGAATGGTTGAGTGTTAACTGTTTACTCGATTTTATTATTCCGATGCAACCGGAAACGATAGGATTTGAGGGTTACGCATGGGGGCCCAGAAACCGGGTTTTTTTACAAAAATACTTCGTGGCAAACCGTAAATTCGGCAAAAAGCCCGGTTTCTGTAGTTTGTAGGGTGCGTCACCACAGAAATTTTAAATTTTCAGCTAAAATATGCAAGCTGATGCACCCTAGGAGTATAAACCAATTTAATCAGGTGTTTTCGCCCTAGCGACTACAATGCCGATCGCACTTTCGACTCTCCTAATATATCTCTGCAAGTCGTAAGCAACTGTCACCTCCCCAGCAGGCGAAGCGTGAATTAGACCGAGGTTCCCGTCAGCATTGCGATAAACTAAACCTGTGTGCGTGACATCCAATCCTTTAACATCCGTGGCTACTGCTACAATATCCCCTGGTTTTAACTGAGAATAAACACTTTTTATCCGATTTGTCGGGATGTAATTAACAGTAGTTTTGGCTAATTCTGCTTCTTGGCTGACTATGCACTGATAAGTTGCTTCATCTTTGACCATTTGCGCGTAACTGCTGCGGTGCTGGCTCATGAAATTTAGTGTTTTATTCATGGGTACTCCACCTAATTCAGCGGTGATATTTTCCACAGTTTGCCGTTTTTGATTGTCGTTAATCCATTCGGAAAAATAGTGCAGTCTGCTGCAATAACCGTTCATTTTACCGTTTAAATACCGCTGTTCTTCTATGCGATTGACCAAATTTTGATAGTCGTAATCTTGTACTGCTATGCCCCTGGCGATCGCCAAAACAGTTTCTACAAACAAAACGCAATCAAATTTATTCAAAGTTACGATCAACTTTTCTTCGCCGGATTCGTCCAGCAAACCAGCGGCGTAGGGTTTTCCTCGGAAATTATCGGCGATCGCCTGGACGATTTCTCCGATCGAGCGATCGTGCAAATTTTGTTGTTTTGCATACTGTACCACCTTTTCAAAACGTGCTATGTCTTCAGGCTGTGCAGCGGTTTCTCTCTCGGTATTATTTGAGTCTGGTCGTCTTGCCAGCACATTCAGCAATTCGGAATAGGAAATTTCTGCTAAATTGTTGAAGTCCCACAACATACTCGGAAAACTGGAAACAGTTTGCTTGTTTGTTATTTCCAGATTTTCGCTTTTTCCCGTCAAGGAAAACGCTAAATCCGCGCCCTGTCCTGCTGTTTGTCGCTCGACAACATATCCCGTAGCAGATTGAGACTGAAATGCCCAAACATCAGGTATCAAAGAATTATTCACGCCGACGATCGCAAATCCCAAAACAGCCAGACTCAAAAAAATTCTCATGTTTTTCAAAGGATTTTGCTTCAACTCAGTGCTATCCTGAAAATTTTACAATTACTAGAAGTCTCAATCAGCCTAGTAGACCGATAAAATTGGCAACAGCGGACTAGATCGATACACTTGTCATTTAGATGCCGCCCTATTATAAACTGATCGTGCGAGTTTGATAGCACAAAACTGTAATGCAAGTAGAACGCCGACGCCGCCCCATCGGGCCCCAACGCCCAATCGAGTCCCGACGCCAAAGCAGCGAGCGTCCAGTCCAGTCCCGACGCCAAAGCACCGAGCGCCCAGTCCCATCTCGTCGCCCAATCCAGACCCGACGCCCCATAGACCTCTTGCAAAAGTCGCTCTCAATTCTTGAAATTATCTGGGTTCATCTGCGTTCATCTCCCTTGTATCTGCGGTTGACCGATCGAGCTAAGATTCCTGCAACAGGTCTAATCCAATCCCGACGCCAAAGCAGCCAGCGCCCAGTCGGACGCCGCCGCCAAAGCAGCGAAGGTCCAGTCCAATCCCGTCGCCGAGTGAGGACGAAATTTTCTCGGTTAAAATACCGTAACATCCTGTGCTTAATTGCCGGGGCGATCGCGATCGGTTGGATTGTCACAATACCGTTCAGAATTCGCCGTCCCCCAGAACCGCCAGTCATCTTGGCTCAACAGCCCATCTCGCCTCAAGAAACACTCTCGCCTCCGACAATTGAACCATCGGAAAATTTAGCCTATCGTCAAAGCGAGCCTACCTTTAGCTACAACATCAAAACGCCTCCCAATCCAGTTTACTCTCAAGAATTGCAAGGGATTGTTGATGAATCTGTGAAGATTGCAACCAGCAAAGGACTGCCGGCAGAACGGCTATCAATTACCTTATTTGATGTCAGCAATCCTAAAACTCATACCTTCGCAGGATATCAAAATCAAACTCTCCGATTTCCCGCTAGCGTTGCCAAGTTATTTTGGATGGCAGCCTTTTACTCAGCCATAGAAAAAGGCATTATTACGCAACGAGAATCTACCTTTAAAAACGACCTAGATCAAATGATTCGCGTCTCCAACAACGATGCTGCCAGCAGGATTTTAGACAAAATCACAGATACAAAATCCGGCGGACGGCTCGCAGGAGAAGAATTGCAAACCTGGCTGAAAAAGCGCACGCAAATTAACACATTTTTCCAGTCTGCAGGCTACAATGATATTCGTATAAGCACCAAAAATTATCCCATATACTATTTGAGGCAAGAAGGTCCTATCGGTCGCGACTTGCAATTGCGGGGCGATGCTTCCCAGCCGATTCGCAATCAAGTAACTACCGACCAAGCCGCCAGATTAATATATGAAATCTATACTAGGCAAGCGGTTTCTAGTGTCGCCAGCCGCAAAATGGCTTACTTGCTAACGAGAGACTTAGACCCCAAGGCGTGGAAAAATGACCCTAGCAATTCGATACAAGGATTTCTCGGCGAATCTTTACCAACTAATATTTATTTTGGTTCCAAAGTAGGCTATACTTCCAAATCCCGCAGCGAAGCGGCATTTGTTAGAACTTTAGACGATCGCGCGATTTATATCTTAGTTGTTTTTGCAGACGATCCGGCTTATGCCAAGGACGAAACAGCATTTCCGGCAATTTCCCGATACGTTTTCGATCGACTAAATGCTCGTGGCCCCAGCACTGTGCAGTGATATGGAGTAGGGCGGGTTGACTGTTGACTGTTGACTGTTAGTCGAAAAGTTGACTGTTGACCGTTAGTCGAAAAACTGAAGGATGGTTGATATCAAATCCGGTAGCATGGGAATTATTCATCTCTGTGTTCTCTTTCTCTGTTTTTTCGGCGTCAAGAGCGGTTTAATCATTCCAATGCAACCCGATTTGATATGAGTGTTGAATGTTGACTCGATTTTACAATTCCGGTGCACTCAGAAGCGATCTTACGCAAAAACAACGGTTTCTACCAAAAAAGGGTACTGACGACCAAAAAAACCAATTTCTTGACCACAAATCTAGGCTTTTAGGTAAAACCCGCCGCAAGAAAGCCGGTTTCTTATATCCTGTGAGCAACTCCTAATTACGTTTGTAGTTATGGAGTATTTTTTATATCGTCTGTCAAGAACTAACTCTAAACTATGAGTTAAATAATTGATTGACATCAAACAATTTAACTGGGGCGAAAGGATTCGAACCTCTGAATGGCGGGACCAAAACCCGCTGCCTTACCACTTGGCGACGCCCCAACGTCTTAACCTTCACTATCTTAACATTCAAACACAGCAATCTGTCAAGCATTTTGACAATAAAATTTAAAAAATCTTTTTGAAACCGATCGCCCGCAGGTTTATTCTTTGAGCGCACGCGGGCGAGCTACCGGGATTTCAATCCTGAAATCCGCTCCCTCTCCTGGTTTGGAGATACAGTTCAAGCTTCCTCCGTGTTTTTCCACCACAATCTGGTAGCTGATAGACAAGCCAAGTCCCGTACCCTTGCCCACAGGTTTAGTGGTAAAGAAAGGGTCAAACAAGTGGCATTTAGCTTTTTCGGCCAATCCGGGCCCGCTGTCTTGAATCCGAATCACCACAACTTGACCGCTTGACTTTCCTGAATCATCAGCCTCCGAGCCTGGGCCCACCACCGCCGTCGAGATTTTAATCGTCTTGGGTGGAGGCTGATTTTCCAAAGAGTCGATCGCATTCGCCAAAATATTCATAAATACTTGGTTTAGCTGCCCGGGATAGCACTCTACCTTCGGCAAGTTGCCGTAGTCTTTAATTACCTCAATTCCCGGTACGAGTCCATTTGACTTCAAGCGGCTCTGCAAAATCAGCAGCGTGCTGTCAATCCCTTCGTGAATGTCCACCCGCTTCATCTCGGCTTCGTCGTGCCGTGCAAAGTTCCGCAGAGACAGGACAATTTGGCGGATGCGTTCAGTTCCCATCTCTATTGAAGACAGAATTTTCAGCAAATCCGGCGCTATGAAATCAACATCGATTTCTTCGTTTTTGTCGAGTATTTCGGGGCAAGGCTCGGGGTAGTGCTTTTGATACAAGTGCAGCAAATCCAGCAGATTTTTCATGTACTGCTTGCAATAAGTCAAGTTGCCGTAAATAAAATTAACCGGATTGTTAATTTCGTGGGCGACGCCGGCGACCATTTGACCAAGAGAGGACATTTTTTCGTTTTGGATGAGCTGAGCTTCTTTCTGCTGCAACTGCTGCAAAGTTTCCGTGAGTTGGCGGGCTTGAGTTTGGGCTGCTAAGGCTGCCGCGCGGGTTTGGGCGTAGAGTTCGGCTTGGTCGATCGCGATCGCCAGTTGATCCACCACCGCTTGCAGCAATTCCACTTCGCTCGTCGCCCAGGAACGGTGGCTGCTGTAATGGTTGCAAACTACAGCACCCATTTGACCGGAGCGAGTCTTGAGCGGCAGCAGCAGGTTAGAAACAATCCCCATACGGGTCAAAAAATCTCGCGTGGGCGGTTCTATGCACAGTGCTGTTGCCGCGTCCCCGATCCGGAGGGTTTGGCGGTGGCAAATTTTCTCGGCCAGCAGGGTTACTTGTTCGATCGGGTATTCTGTGAGCCGCTCCTTCAGTTCGGGATTTGCCGCCTCGTGGGTGATTGCAAAGCTTGGCTGCCCGTCTCGCGAGATGGAGTACCACAAAAAGTAGCACTGGTCAACCTGCAACAAGCTGCGAATTTCGTTGACAGCCGTATCTAAAATTTTGTCGAGGTCGAGGGAATTTCGCATCTGGCTGGCGAGGCCGAACAGCAAGCCTTCCCGGCGGCTCAACAATTCTTCTCGGGCCGTGATGCGATCGATCGCCACGGCGATGGCGTTAGCCATGCAGCTCAGAACTTCTAGCGCTCCCTCACTTACCAAAGCGCTACTGCACAGAGCCATCACTCCCACCAGTCGCTCCTCCACTATCAGCGGATAGGCAATGGCGCAGAGAGACGGGTTCGACATTAGGCATACAGGAGCCGTTTGGAGTTTTCCCGGTTCTGCTCGCACCCAATCTTCTATTTCCCGTTGCCACCCTTCGGTGCTGAGTCCTGAATCGGCCTGCAATTCTAACTGCTCTGTCTGCGGGTTGAACGTCCAGATACTCGCCTCTTTGGCGTCGAGGTAATCTACCATTGCCTCGGTGCAGCGGTTGAGGATGGGCGATATTTTCCCACCTTGTCCGAGGGCGGCACCGACTTTAGCTTGCAGAGCTCCCAAGCGCAATCGCTCTTCTAGCGACGCGGCCGTTAGTTGACCGGAGGTGTCCCGCGGGCCGGCATCAATTTCTCCGATTTGTTTGGTATCGTCTGCACGCCCGATGCTCGCTGAAGTTTCCCACAAATATTGAGATTTGCCTGTTTCATCGAGCGTCGGGAGCTTTTTTGTTGCGTATATTCTCATGCTGCTCTGTGGCGTATGTACCGCACACAAGCTGGAGGGGTTCGAGTCACGACGAACTAACTCCGAGACTTGCTGGCTGTCCGAGCTAATATCTTCTACCTCTGGCAACTGTTTTTGAGCTTTGACTAATTGCCAGCGCAACTCCACCAAACTCGCAACTTGCCGGCTCAAAGCTTGTAGATATTCTATCGTTTCTTTTGTCAAGTCTCGCGGCACCGAGTCCATGACGGATAGCACTCCCAGCACCTGGCCATCAGAGCTGACAACTGGGATGCCGGCGTAAAATTTCACGAAGGGGTAGAAAACGATCAGCGGGTGTTCGCCAAATCTCACATCTGTGGAAGCGTCTCGGACAATGGCGGCGGGCAGTTCTTTAAAGGAATTTATAGGGAGTTCAACCGCCAATTCGGGAGCAACTGGCGGTTGTTGCAGGGAAATTGCCCGGTCAAATTCCGAGTTTGAGTTTGATCTCTGGGCGAACTCTTCGGGAGTTTGGTTCAGGGCGCGATCGCAAAAATTCAGGTAACGGTGGGCCAAAGTTCGATCGATACCTAACTGCGACTTCAACCAGTGGCGATTACCGTCAATCAAGCTCAAGAAAGCAATAGGAGTTCGGCTGATTTGAGCTGCCAAACCTACCAAATTGTCCAAGCAAGCGTCTGGAGCAGAGCCGAGAAGTTGATACAAGTCAATGTTATGGAGCTTGAACACTTTTTTACCAAGAGGCAAGGGTGCTTTCATCATATGTAACTGCCCGTCTAGTTGCTGGCAACCGCCCTTCTCAATACTTCCCTTGAAAAACAAGCTATGAATTCTGTGCTGGGAGACTCTGGGCGCAAATTCGGCGCAGGTTGCTTGCGCCGAATTCAGACTAACCTCTTGACTGATCGGGAAACTTTTGAGTTATCGGAGTTAGAGCACCCCAAATCTTAGACTATATAAATTATACTTCCAGTTGACTATGCTTTTGAATACCTCCGGCTCTCTAAATTTAAGAGCCTCTGTTGGGAGGAAGCCGCTTTCCAAAATATATGACTATTGCTTACCTAGAATTTTTTTATCAGTTTAATTGTATTTTAACAGACTTGTCTAATCGTGGGTAGCTTGCTTGCTGGTAGATTTAAATCAGGGGTTTGTGCAACAATACCAGTGTCCTTTACCGAGCTGTGCCTTAGCCGGGAGTTCAACTACTGTTAGGAGATGAATTACAAAAGATTGGTAAGATGTTAAACTTTGTAACAATAGTTGTTCAAACTCGACCTTTAGGATTTCTGGGCCCGGATGCACATTTGGCAACTGTTGTAATTGCCGATCGACCACTCTCCCAATTCCTTTTTTCGAGTTTGAGGTAAAAAAACAGGGGTAATGTTTCAACTAACGCTCCAACGGGGTTGACAATTATTGTATAGAGGCAACCCTCAAAAAATAAATGCAGGAAGTATGTTTTGTATTTTCAAGAACTATAAATAAACAGGGAGAAGAATATGTCTGCAAGTAGCAGTCAAGTACCAACTATTTTGGCAGTTGATGATAGTGTCGTGATGCAAGGACTTGTTAAACAGGCCTTAAGCAAAGAGTTTCGAGTTCTCGTAACCGACAATGCAGTGGATGCTTTGTCAACTATTTATCACGAACAAATTTCTGTTTTGTTGCTGGATGTTTCGATGCCTGGTATTGACGGATTGGAACTCTGCCGCACGGTGCGGAGCTTGCCTCAGTTTCAGAATTTGCCGATCGTAATGCTGACAGCGCGAGATGGAGCTTTTGATAAGGTACAGGGGCGTTTGGCGGGAGCAACAGAGTATTTAACTAAGCCGTTTGATGCTGAGAAGTTGCGCGAGGTAATTGGTAAGTTTATCAAAATCAAATAATCGGACTTAGAAAAAAAATTGGTTTTGAGTAATTAATGAAGTAATTTGAGTAATTAATGAAGTAAAAAATTGCGAGCACGCTCTCTGATCCTCGACTTCTTTAACAAGTCGGGCGGCGGAGTATTCTGCACTATTTGCGGGGTAAGTCCTAAATTTTTAATTTAGCCAGGAGTAAGGGAGCGATCGCACTGACAGGTAGAACATATTGGGCTGCACCGAGGGCGATCGCCTCCTTGGGCATTCCGAAGACAATGCAGGTAGCTTCGTCTTGGGCGATTGTCAACCCCCCTTGTCTGGCAATCGCCAACATTCCGTCAGCACCATCTCTACCCATTCCTGTCAGCAACACCCCCGCTGCTGACCGGCCATAAAAATTAGCTACCGACTTAAATGTCACCGTTACAGAAGGGCAGTGTCCCGCGACATGAGCAGCTTCTGAATAAACAAATCGCCCTTGAGAGTCCAATTCTAAATGACGTTTTTCGGGCGGGAAATAAACAGTCCCTGCTTGTGGCAATTCCCCAAAAGAAGCTATTTTAACAGGCAGTTTTGATTCATTACCCAGCCAATCAACTAATCCTTGTAAAAAACCTTCACTGATGTGCTGGACACAAATTATAGGTACGGGAAAACTAGCTGGAAGTTTAGAAATAATTGTATATAGTGCTTGCGGTCCCCCTGTAGAAGCCCCTATAGCCAATACTTTAATAGTTAAGAATTTAACATTGTCGTTGGAAAATTTGTAATTAGGGACAGGTGCTTGGTTGATTTTTACAGTTTGATTATTATCTTGTGTTGGCATCTTTTTTTGATGCCGTGTAAATACTTTAACTCCTGAGAGTATTTTAACCTTAGCTATTAATTGATTGGCTAGAAGAGCGTAATCTGATACCAGCCCGCCCATCGGTTTAGGAAAAACATCCAATGCACCAGCCTTTAACACTTGAAATACATTCTGAGTATCATTCGCTTGCACTGAGGCACTAATTACTAAAATTGGTAGCGGATATTTCTTCATTACTTCTTCCGTAAATTCTAACCCGTTCATTGGTGCCATGTTCAAATCGGTACAGATTACTTGGGGCTGAAGTTTGGGGATTAATTCTAGTCCTTCTAGTCCGTTGCAAGCGGTTCCTACAACTTGGATGTCTGGCGAGGACTCAAAAATTCGTTTGAGGACGATCGTAACTACTGGAGAATCTTCAACTAACAATAGTTTAATGGGCGATAACATCTGTTTGCTGGAAAACGGGGAATGGGAAATGGGGAATGGGGAATTAGGCACTTGTAATAATGCCCTACGACTTACTTCCCTTGGGCTTCGTGAGCGGGCAAGCCGCGCAGGGCGAGTGGCTAAGCTCAGTACAACTAGCTCAGTAACCGCGTAGTCAAAGTATTGGGTATTCAGCATCGATGCACTGGTAATTGTGCATCGATGCTGGGTATTGAGCCTTGTTAATTGGTAGTAAATAACAAATGCCTAATAACCAAGGACTAATGACTCATGACTAAACTAACCTTTTTAGTGTATCTACCAACACATCTTGATTGAAAGTACCTTTAGGAATATAAGCATTTGCCCCCGCATCAGCTCCTCTTTTTCTATCTTCATCCGATGCCAAAGATGTCACTAAAATTATCGGCAACTCACTGTATTCTTTTTGCTCCCGAATTTTTATAGTCAGAGCCAAACCGTCTAAATTTGGCATTTGTATGTCAGAAATCACAGCATCAAAATTGCGAGTTTTTAATTTATGGAAAGCATCCAATCCGTCTACCGCAGTCACAACTTCGTAACCCGCACCTTCCAGGATGCGCTTTTCTTGAGTGCGCGTGGCGATCGAGTCTTCTGCTAACAGTATAACTTGTTTTCTGCTGGCAGTCTCAAGTTGCGATCGCGCACCAGGAACCATACGGGAGGAAACTTGCTGGCGTACAGATTTTATCAAATCGTGGGGATTGAGTACCATACAAACTTCCCCAGTCCCCAGAATTGTAGCACCCGAAACATTTCGCACCCGTTTCAGCAATTGACTTTGAGGTTTCATCACCACATCTTGTTCGTCTATCAAAGCATCTACAAATAATCCCAATCTTTCCTCCCCAACTTTCAAAACAATACAAGGCATTTTTGAAGAAGTTGAATTTAGGAAGTAGTTTTGATTTTTTCTCAGAGCTTCGCTCCCGCTTTCCTGCCTCAAATACCGATTTTTTTGCCATCCTTGTCTATTGTTTAATTCTAGTAAATCTGTTAGATGAGCAACTGAAAGAGGCTGACCGTTTGAAAGTATAGTTTCCTTACCTTCTATAGCAAATATCTCAGACTGAGACACCTGTTGAGCCGTGTCTACAAACTCGACTGGTAGAGCATAAGGAATGTCTTCAACTATAACAATTAATACATTTGCTGTAGCTAAAGACGTGCTGATTTGCAGTCTAAAAGTGCATCCTCTACCCGGTAAAGACTCTACTTGAATACTACCTTTTAGGGCTTCAACATTAGTCCGAACTACATCTAAACCTACCCCGCGCCCCGATACTTCGGTAACAAATTTCTTGGTTGAAAAACCCGGAGTAAAAATCAAAGACTGTATTTGATTTTCTGTCATTTTTGCCAGTTTTTCAACCGTACAAATATTACGTTTTACAGCCGTTTGTTGAATGCTCTCTAGATTTAGTCCCCGGCCATCATCAGCAACTTCAATAATAATATTGCTAGCAATATTATAGCCTTTAATTCGGAGAGTAGCCACGGGAGGTTTACCTAGTTTTTTTCGCTCCTCAACAGTCTCAATACCGTGGTCTATCGAATTTCTAATCATGTGCATTAAAGGATCTTTCATTTCCTCTAAAATGCGTTTATCGGCTGTAGTTTCGCCTCCTTCAATCACCAACGCAACTTCTTTACCTTCCCGTTTCGCTAAGTCTCGAACAGTTCGAGGAAATAAATTAAAAATAGTAGACAAAGGCAGCAGTCTCAAAGTGCGAATTCCTGATTCTAATGCCTCAGCGATTAATTCTAGTCTGGCAGTATCTTCATAAACTCGATTTTTCAAGTGGTTAACTAAAGTTCCGAGACTTTCTAAACGTTCTTCTGTACGTTGATAGTAATCCTGCAATTGGCTAAATTTACCGTTGGCTTTAATACCGTTTTCATCTATTTGCATCCGATCGACAGTCAACCTCGTTACAAAATATTCTCGGCTCCACTCTTCCCACAAAGTTGTAATTTGTTCTATTTCTGCAACTCGGTGTCCTAGCCGAGTTTTTGTGACAGTAAGTTCCCCCGCTTGAGTCATTAAATCGTCTAAATTTTGAGTAGCAACGCGAATGGTTTCAATGCGGTAAGATGAGGTTGAGGAGGTAGTAACTGCCGACTGCGAAGCCGACGCAGTGGCTGGTTCAGAAGGTGCAGGCAGGTTTTGAGTTTCCACTAGAAATTCAGGCTTGGATTGTAAGTGTAAAAAAGAGGAATTTTTCTCTAAGTTAAGAACTTGAGAAGTTTCAACATTTGTTTCTAGTTCTTGGGTAGCAGACTCAGTAAATTGCGGTTTTACCAACGGTTCTTCTGGTACTTGTGAAGATGAGGCATCTACTATTGAGGCTGCTAGGTGTGGCTCAGTAGAAGCACCCATCATGCTAGCTAGGATGTAAAAAGTATTAACGCCGGAATCTTCCCCCGTAACGGCTTCGTTAACGAGTTTCCGCATGGCTTCTAAACCTTGCGAAAGTCGATCGCTAATATCCGAATTCAGTTGAGTTTCTCCCCGCTTGAGGTCTCCCAAAATATGCTCCATTTGATGAGCTAAAGATGCTACATCTTTTACGCCTAGCATCCCAGCATCACCTTTAAGAGAATGGGTTTCGCGCAACAATTGTTCTAACTTACCTAAGTCGCTCGGATGTTGTTCTAAGTACAGCAATCCGTCGTCTAGTTTCTGTAAGTGTTCTTGACTCGCGACTTTAAATACATCTCGAAGTTCTCGATCTTCAATCATCATATATGTTTTTGAGTAATAGGTAATTGAACAAGGTTCATGGGTAATTCGTAATGATAATTATGTTGAATAATCCGTCGATTGCTAATGACTGATGACTAATTAATACACTACTTCTTTAAGATTAAATGCAGCTTCTGTGAGTTGTTGAGTACCGATTTTAACTTGAGTAATACCGCTGACTGTTTGAGACGCGGATTCCTTCATAGAACTCATGGCATCACCTACTTGCTGAATCGCTATCGCCTGCTGTTTAACGTTAAATGAAATTTGCTGGTTGCTAGCAAACACCATATTGCAAGCTTCCCTCACACCCGTAAAAGCTTCTGCCGTATCTTGTGCTGTTTTCACCCCTTCTGCAACCGTTTTGCGACTATCTTCAGTTGCTTTCACCGTTGAGTCGATCGCACCCTTAATTTCTGGAATAATACCATTAATCTTTTGTGCTGCTTGTTGGCTTTCATCTGCTAACTTACGAATTTCGCTTGCTACCACCGCAAAACCTTTACCGTACTCGCCGGCTCTGACTGCTTCAACAGCGGCGTTGAGAGCCAGCATATTAGTTTGGCTGGCTAAATCGCTAACCAAACTTGCGAGAGTCGATATATTGCCAATCTGACTCGTGCTGTCGTCGAGTCGATGATTTTGCTTAGAAATTGCCACCACAGCTTCTCTAAGATTCAGCATTTGATTGAGAGTTTGATCTACCTTTTTAGTCCCTTCTTCGGCTAGATTTAAAGCTTGGCGAGCGGCAACGGCAACAGACTCAGCTTGCTCGGCTGTTTCCTGAGAAGATCTGCCCAAATTTTCTAGAGTTATAGTTGTTTGATTAACCGAGACAAATTGTCTATTTGCTATTTGCTCTTGCCTGTTCATATTAGATTCTATCTGCATTGAAAATGACGATATCTCGTAAATTAAACCCCGAATTAGAGCAACTATTTTTTGCAAAAAAAACCACCCAAATCCCAGCACCACAGCCAGAGAAACAATAGCAATAATTGCTGCTATTCTTTGAAGATAATCAATAGAAGAAAATAGCATTTTTTTGGGTGAACTATCCACAATTACTAAAAATTTATTTGTATTTTGTTTGCTGGGAAAAACTGTATTATAACTAATCACTAGATCCCTATTATCAATATTTCCCTCACCACCTGAGAGTATTTTAGCAACAATGCCTGCTGAATAATCGTTTTTGACATTTTCCTTGGTTTTAAGTTCTAATCCCCATGCTTTTTTAGGATTGGGATGAGCCAGATAATATCCATCTTGATTTAAGATAAAAGATTGATCTGAGAATTCATGATTAAAATTTTTAACCCTATCGATCAGAGTGTTACCCAGAGCATTGCTAATCAAAATACCTTGTCTTTCTCCTTTGGGATTAAAAATTGGAGTTGCGTAGCGAATTGTTGGCTTGTAAGGAATTTCTATTTTCCCCCTTTCCTGATTCAGCTCTAAAGAAGACACATAGACTTCTCCTGATTTTAGCTTCATAGTTGCCATAAAGTAATCTCTGTCTGCTTTATTTTGTAGTTGAGACTCTGGAATAACTTGGATATTTGTGCCGTCAGAATCTACGCGCACGATCTCCTTGCCACTGTTATCTATGTAACGCAATTGCATATAATATGGCTTGGCTTCCATCATAGCTAAAAATGTGACTTGCATTCGATAAAGCCAATCTTTATAATTAGAATTAGTTTGTTTGTCTGCTCCATTTCCTTCTTTAGCTCTAATCATTCCCTGAATTGGGGGAGTTTTGGGGAGAAACAAAATATCTGCTCTCATATTTTCAAATTTGTTAATCATTTGATTTGCGGTAGAATTAACACTGTCACTAAGGGTTATTAATGCTAAATTTTGCAGTGCTTCTGTTGAAGAATAAATTCCATACCAACCAACAATAGATACTGGAATCAAGGTACTTAAAATTAGGAGTAGCAACAGTCGGTGCTGCATTTTTTGGAAAAATTTGTTAATCATTGGTTACTATAAATTGGTTACTGGTAATTTGTACGCTCGCATAGTCTAAGTATAGGAAATTGGAAAATTGTACGATCGCGTAGCCGAAGTATTGGGAATTGGGAATGGGTAGTAAAGAAAAAATAACAACTCCCTAATAATAACTCACAACTCACAACTAACTACAATGCTGATTTATCAAATTTTTATTTGACCAGGAACAAATTATTACTCCGTTAATGTCGCTGGAATTGTAGCGAGGTCGATCGCCAAAGCGATTGGTTTAATTCTTAAGGATATATTTGGCACTTTTTGGGAACTACTCATAATTCATCTATCTCCTACAAAACTGCCTTCAAATCTAAGGCTGCTTCATTCAATTTTTGAGTTCCGACTTTAGTTTGACTGATACCGCAAGCGGTTTGGGCTGCGGCTTGATTGAGAGAGTTCATAGCTTGCACTACCTGTTCGATCGCGATCGATTGCTGTTTGGCATTCAGCGAAATTTGCTGAGAGCTCAAAACCACATTGTTAATGGCATTGGCAACTCCTGCAAATGCCGCTGCGGTTTCTGAGGCAATGTTCACGCCGGATTCCACTGTTTTAGTTCCTTCGTCTGTCACCATTACCGTTGAGTTAATCGCCTTTTGAATATCAGCAACTAATAGATTAATTTGAGCTCCTGACTTTTTACTGCGATCGGCAAGTTTGCGAATTTCTGACGCCACCACGCCAAAACCCTTGCCGTTTTCTCCCGCCCGCACAGCTTCAACAGCAGCATTGAGGGCTAACATATTAGTTTGATTTGCCAAATCGCTAACTACAGTTGAGATATTACCAATGTGATCTGTTTGTTCGCTCAACTCTATAATTTGTCCTTGGATATCCTGAACTTTAGTTTTCAGAGTTGCCATTGCTTCTAAAGTTTGTTCTACAGCTTTTGTGCCACCTCCAGCTAAATTCAAAGCTTGCATTGCTTGAACCACGGCTGTTTCTATCTGCTGTGATGTCGCCCTGGAAGATGCTCCCAATTCGTCCATTGTAGTAGTAGTTTGATTTACGGAAGCTGCTTGCTGACTTGCCATGCGTTCTTGTTCTTCTACGGTGGCTGCAATTTCAGTGGAAGAAGAGGCGATCGAGCTAATTGCCCGATCGATAGTTTGGGCAATTCCTGACGAAATCAGCCAAGCTATAACCGCACCTAACACCAATAAAAATACAGAACCAAATACCAATGCCGAGATCAAGAAAACTAAAGATTCCTTCGTTTTTTCTGTAGCTTGCTTAATCGCATTTACTTCTATTTCGCGAAATTGCTTATTTATGGCCACAAATTGCTCCACAAATTTTGTCTGTTCTCCTGTATTAAATATAGCCAATGCTTCGACCTTCTTATTTTGTTGTAATAAAACAACTATTTGGTTAGAACCATTATAATATTCGTTGCAAAGTTGTAGCATATTCTCTAAACGAACTCTCTGCTCAGGATTTTCGATCCTCAACTCCGCACTCTTGCCCGACTGGCGGGCTAATTCTGCACCTGTTTGAAAATCACTTAAAAACTGCGGATTTTTATTAATTAAATACCCACGCATCCCCCGTACCATTTGTTCAGCACCTGCGGACATATCATTTGTGTATCTGATCGCATTTTCTATCCTTTCCACTTCTTTAAAATTATTCAATACCTGATTAGTAGTTGTATAAACTAGCAGAGGAAAACCCAAGTATATAGTTGCTGGTGCTACATAGGCCAGCAGCATTCTATTTCTAATATTTAATTTTATTAACTTAGAAAACATATTTTTCTCCTTAATTTAAGTACGTGAATACACTAATTAGATTGCTTAGTCAAATCTCGCTTTAAAAGCGGATTTGGTATAACTTAATACGCTTGGGTTAAAACTATTTCTTCCTCAGAGACCCCCTCGCATACCCCCCATCGTTGGGAGGACGTTGAGTAAGTTCTTGTCCCTCCCTTGAGAAGACAGGGCTGTTTCATTCTCCAGGAAATCATCGTTTTGTAGGTAGCGCCCCCGTACCTACCTCCTCCACGGACCAGGGAATCGGTGTTTCAAATATCGGGGCAACCACGGGGGTGTGCGCCTAGGTCGAATGAAACCGCCCTGCTTTCTCAAGGGGGGATCGAGCTTAACTCAACCGTATTGTGGTATAACTAAGTTCTTTAGTCCTGGACGCATTTCAACATAATTCTCTCATGCTAAGTTTCGCTGGTTACCAGCCTCGATCTCTGCGTTGAATCTGGATTGCGAAGAAAATGAACTATCAAGCCAGATGCTTCAGTTGACTCATAAGATATATACTTTGCGTAAGCCCTGTTCTTGATTCAAACCTCTTCATCAACAACTACTCCTCCTTTTGTCAGCAGTTTTTGCAAATTTAGAATGGCCATCATTTTTTCTCCATAAATAGCTGTCCCCCGTAGATATTCGCGGTTAGCAGAATGCAGTGCTGCCGGAACAGCCGCAATTTCCGACACATTTAAGTATATAATATCTAATATTTCTTCAACAACTATACCAGCGACTAAATCCGCCACTTCAACAATGATCGCCTTAGAGAGATAATTTGCAGTATCCAACATATTTAAAGACATATTTAAAACACTGCGAATATCAATTAGCGTCACAATTTCTCCCCGTAAATTTATATTTCCCACTATGCGGTCGGGAGTGCAAGGAACCGGAGTTACTTGGCTAATATCCGTAAATTCGCGCACTAGATCCAAAGGAATACCAAAGTATTCGCTCTTCAAAACAAACACCGCCACGGACATATTAATTGCAGTATCATTTTCCCCCCCGCCTCGCCGTCTCAAATGATTAGCGCGCGATTGAAAAATTGCTTTTTCTTCCGGGGTAGCCTGCCGGCAAAAAACGTCACGATTGCTCAAACTTTTAGGATTTTTGCCTAACAATTTTGCATTTATTTGCCAGGGTGAATTTTCCGTCTTTGCCTCACCTGCTGCTGACTCACTACCTGCATTGCTTGGAAAAACAGGCCAGATCTCCTGGGAATTTTTGGGAGAATATCGAATTAAGCGATCGAGATTCAGCAGCATGATAATATCGGCTTCGCAGCGGGCAAATCCAGATACAAAATGATGAGAAGCTTCTGAATTGTCTCGCCCGTAAGATAGCTGCGGAGTGATGGCATCTTCTGAGAGTTCCTTAACTTCGCGAACTTGATTGACAATTATACCGACTTTGGATTCTTGCCACTCGATGACGATCGTACTATCTGTGACAGCATAATCCTGCCAAGCGTATCCAAAACGGAGATTCAGATCCATCACGGGGAGAATTTCGCCCCGAAGGTCGATCGCCCCAACAATATCTTGAGGTGCTTCTGCAATTGCTGTCAACTCCGGCAGAAAGAAAATTTCCCGAACGTAGCAAGCTTCTATACCGCAGAGAAAACCGTTCTGTTCAAAGATAAGATACGGTTTAGTTTCCATATTTTAGTGTACAGCTTCTTTACTGTATAATTGTAACAATTTTTTTTTAACATTCATCAGCACTTGACTAGCTGTCATTTTACCCTGGGAATCTATGGGAGTGTTTGGCGGTAGTGCTTTCAGGATTTCACAAGATGAATTGTACATTTTCAGAGCTCTTTTTACTTGACCTTCTTTATTGTATATATTCCCTAGCTCTATATAAGCTGAAACAAAAGATGGGCACATATAAATAGTCCTCTTTAATAGTTTTTTTGCTATTTCCAATTGCCCCTGTTCTTCAGCTATTTGAGCTTGTAAATAATCAGTATATACTGATCCAGGCTCTACTTTTCTAGCTCGATTACAGTATTCTATTGCCTGAGAATAATTGCCTGCATTTGCCTGCACTTGAGCGATTAAAAAATAAGCATCAAAATTATGCCCCTGCAAGTCTATTGCCTCTTGTGCCTTGTTAATTGCCTCAGCATAATTTTTATTTTTAAAGGATTTTTTAGCCTCTAAAATTAGCATTTGAGGCGTTTTAGTTTGAGTATTTTCTGCTATTATTTTTTCTGTAACTGACACGGCAGTGTTCGGCAAACCTTGCTCCAGATAGGGAGAGGACAGCATCTTCCCCAGCGGATTACTTATTTTTAATACGGGCGGCATCTCTATCTCTGGAAAATTGCTGTTAGTAGTAAAACGAGGTGGCATCGTTTCCCTTGTTAGCAACTCACCACTATCATCGCCCATAGTATCTGCTTTCGGCAATTCCCGAAATGCCGAGTTGGCTTCTCCTACCGTCGCAACCCTAGACTCTATTTTAGATCCTTCCTCCATTACTGCATCCCGACGCTGATAAACCACCGACTCCGGGAAAATCTTGGGTTCAAACTCGTTCATAATTTGACCGTAAACTTCAGCATGACCGGTCATTAAATATCCTCCAGGTCTAAGGGTATTGGCAAATTTTTTCAGTACCAGTGAAATATACTTATGTTCAAAATAAACAAAAACGTTTCTACACAAAATTAAGTCTATGTTATAAAGATTTTGGTAAATATTAGGAAACTCATCTGTGATTAAATTTACACAGCTAAAGGTTACACTTTCGCGCAATTCTTGATTGATTTGCCAATCATTTTGCCTCTGATGAAAATACTGCTTTTGTATCTGCGGTTCAACCAAGCGAAATGACCAATGACTGTAAACTCCCTGGGGCGCTTTTTTGATTACTTTTTCATTGATATCTGTACCTAAAATTAATATTTTCCATTGTTCCCAATCGGGAATCAATTCTTTTAAAACAATAGCTAAAGAATAAGGTTCTTCACCGGTAGAGCAGCCCGCACTCCAGATTCGCAGTGTCGGCTGCATTCCCAATGTCTTGTGCAATTTTCTTTTCTGCTCTATCAATTCAGGGAAAATTTGTTTTTTTAACAGAGAAAACTGTCCTTTATCTCGCATGAAATAACTTTCAATTGTTGTTAATAGCAATACTAATTCTGACCATTCATTTTTACTTTCCCAATTTTTGCCAGTTAAAAGATTATAATATTTTTCGGGTTCTGCGATTTTTTTGGCTCTCATTCGAGTCATAATTTTATGAGACAGACCAGCTCGATCTTGGGACCTTATTCGCACACCAATCTCAGTAGTAATTAAGTTGATAAATAGCTGAACTATGGAATCATTCATGTCAACTTAGGGAGATTAATTTAATAATTTGGGAAGTGGCAAATTTTACTGAGCTGGTGCTGAGTTTGTGCTGAGCATAGCTGCTAGCCTGCGGCTCATCCGTTCGCAAAGCCGAAGGGAGCTGAAGGGAAGTGCGTAGCTGAACTATTGAGAATTGGGGAACTTGTAAGAGCGTGTAGTCGAAGTATTGGTAATTGGAAATTGGAGAATTGGAAATTAGAAATTTAGCCGATCGCCTGAACAAGAACAGTGTCACACCATATCATATCAGAAACTTGCCAGCTACTTAAAGGAAAAAGGCAAAAGGTAAAAGACAGAAGCCAGGAAAAAATTATCCCTTCTGCCTTCCACCTTCTGCCTTCAAACGCACCAATCTCCAACTTTAAGCTGGATATATCCGCAGGCGGCGATTGGGTTCTTCCCCAAAACTGTGGGATTTCAGGTGATAGTGTTCCACAAGTTCGTGCTGCATTTTGCGGACGTTGGGAGAACGGGGCAGGAGTTCCACCGGCTGTCCCTTGGGAATGACAATTTGCTCGACTGCCAAGCGGGTTTCTTCGAGAGCTTCGAGTTCGTCAGAAGAACCGCTGCGGGCGAATAAGGCGAGGTCTGCCACTTCCGGGGTACCTGGGTCATCCATGTCCAACAAGCGCCGCAAAGCTCTCGCTACGTGGGGAATAGTGCCGGCCTTAATTGTGTGCAGGGGAACTTGACGAGTTTTGGCCAAGTGCCTCAATTTCGACTGGTTCCGAACGTTCGATCGCAAAGCCAAAACCACGTCAGCGCTCTCAATATCCTTCGTCAGCAGTACCGGCAGGTTCAGCGTCGAAATCACCTGTTCGAGCTGGTGGCGAGCTATGCCGTAAGGATAAACGTGGAGGGGCAAATCTTCGCCGTTAGGGCCGACATTCTGGGAAAAACGTCCGGGCTTAGGTACCGGCTCGACGGACAGGGATTCTTCGAGGAGTTGCTCGAAATACCGAGTCTCAGCAACCGGCGCGCTTTTAGCAGCCAAGTTCTCGCTGGGAGCGGGCATCGGCACCATTTTGCCAGCACTCCGCCACCCAGAGATCGGTGTGACCGGCCGGATTGCCGATACCGCAGCCGGGCCGCTCGAAGCTGTTATCCCTGGAAACCGGGCGGGGGGAGCGGCCGACTCGCGCTCGATAATTACCTCTCCAGTCTCGCTGACGCTTCTGATTTGCTGGTTCGGTTCGCGTCCCCGCAGCAGAGTGTCGATCGAATCTGCAACTCGCTCGTGGATCACCCAGCGCTGGCGTTCCAGCATTTCAACGGCAATTTCAAAAGTGGGCGGTGCTTTGCGCTCCAAAACAGTCTTTTGAGAACCGCGACGCCTTGCTTCGTCATCTCCCAGCGTCACCGCTTGGATGCCCCCAATTAAATCTGCCAGAGTCGGGTTTTTCATCAAGTTTTCGAGCCGGTTCCCGTGGGCGGTACCGACCAACTGCACGCCCCTTTCGGCGATCGTGCGAGCCGCCAAAGCTTCGAGTTCCGTGCCGATTTCATCAATCACGATCACTTCCGGCATATGGTTTTCCACTGCTTCGATCATGACTTGGTGCTGGAGTTCGGGACGAGAAACTTGCATTCTGCGAGCTCTGCCGATCGCCGGGTGCGGGATATCTCCATCTCCGGCGATTTCGTTGGAGGTGTCGATAATTACCACTCGTTTTTCCAAGTCATCGGCGAGCACGCGGGCAATTTCTCGCAGGGCCGTGGTTTTGCCGACTCCGGGGCGGCCGAGCATCAAAATTGACTGACCGGTTTCCACCAAATCGCGGATTATGCCGATCGTCCCAAACACAGCGCGGCCCACCCTCAAAGTCAAGCCGATAATCTCGCCGCTGCGGTTGCGAAGGGCGCTAATTCGGTGCAGGGTTTGCTCGATACCGGCTCGATTGTCGCCGCCGAAGTGGCCGACTCGCTCGATGCAATAGTTGAGGTCTGCCTTGGAAACTGGCGTTTGGGAAAGAGGTTCGGCCAAGGATGGAAAACGAGCTTCAGGTCGGCGGCCCAAATCCATGACAATCTCAATGAGATTGTTGCGCTGCGGGTGCTGCTCTAAGGGCTGCCGGATCTCATCTGGCACGATGTCTAATAATCTGTTGAGGTCGTCTGTAATCTGCATTCGCCTCGATGTGTTCGGTGACGTTTTCAACTTTTTAGTCAGTTGTTATTTGTTATTTGTTATTTGTTATTTGTTATTTGTTATTTGTTATTTGTTATTTGTTATTTGTTATTTGTTATTTGTTATTTGTTATTTG
>NZ_JAUBQM010000034.1:0-62236 GCF_036701245.1 Microcoleus sp. Pol14D4 | reverse complement strand
TCATCTTTATTTAACGATTTTACTAGCTTTTTCATTTTATCTCTTTTTTGACACATTTGCCAAAGTGAGATGCACCCCTTTGCTTTAATAGTCCTAGACGCACGGGTGGTCACAAACTGGCTTTTTTTACGAGAAGACGCGTTACAGTCCGCATCAACGGCCAAAAATCCGGTTTCTCAAGTTAGGCCCAATCTTCTTGGTCGTTTTTTTGACGCCGATAAACCTCACCTGTAGCGTGAATTTTACGGGTTTGTTCGTAAAGAGTTTCTTCGGTATGATTCCATTTTTGCAGGACTTTTTTTAAGTCGGATTGAATATCTCTAGCGCCGGGAAAGCCTCGGTAGCGAATTATTAATCTTGCTAATTCCGATAAATTGTATTCGGTTGCTTCTCCTGCTAATAAAGTATCGACACTGAGTCGATCGCGCTTGTATTGCGGATGCTGCTGATCTTGAGTTTTTTCTACTGAATCCATACTACTTATGTTTCCCCATCATTTAGAATACCTAGATGCCCGACTTGTTGAAGAAGTCGGGTATCTCATGAGACGTAGGGACACTCCAATAGCCCCTTGGTGTCAACAATCGCCTGAAAGCCTTGATAAATCTCGTTTTTACCTGAGTCCAGATCCCCCTAAATCCCCCTTAAGAAGGGGGACTTTGATCCATTTCCGGTTCCCCCCTTCTTAAGGGGGGCTAGGGGGGATCTAGGCTTAATAGTCCAACACCATTCTGTGACTGGGTTTGACGTTAAGTTGACACCAATGGGTATTGCCGTCTCCCTACTGCACTTCTTCAGTCATCCCCAGAAATTTTTGTGTTTGTTGAGTAATACCAAATAGTCGATCGCCGTGACAAAAGATTTCCCAGGCGCGAATTCCCATAAAACCAATACCTGCAACCGCCAAAGGCATCGCTGCGGCACCTAAAAGCGCGGCAATGGGGGGAAATATCATGCACAGTGTTAACAGAATGCCAGTAATAACACCGCCAGCAATGCCAGCTTTGGCGGTGGCGGTGGCGACTTGTTCCACTAACTCTGACTGGGTAATTTTGCCTTCCACGCACAATAGCGAATTTTCTAAGATCGAAAATATTAACTCAATTACTGCTGCGGCGATCGCCCCTTTCATTGCAGCCCCAACGATTTCGGCAACTGCTGCTTTAAACGCTGCATCCGCTAAAACTTGCTTAGCGACTGCTAATTCAGCAGCAGTCATGTCTACACCACCGCGAGCACGATTCACCCAAAAATATTCAAAAATCCCGTTAGCAGCTTCGCTTCCGCCTCCATTGACGTGCGCTTGGATGTGACTCCAATCTTTATCTTGACAAAAGTTGCGAATTGCTTCTGGGCCTTGGGCACGAATTTGGGCGGGTATGGATTCAAATACTTTTGCTGCTTCTTGAACATCTCGGATGCCGTCACGAACCCCAGCCCTCGCAAATTTGGATTGCAGATTTCTTGGCAGGTTCTCAAAACGGATGTTATGTGCTATTTTAAAAGCTTCTTGACTGGCGATCGCCCCGGCACTAACCATTGAACTTGGCGCTGATTGTACCCACGCCGTTAATCCAGTTGCACTTTCCTCAAATTTTGCATCAATTTGGTTGCCTAAGCTTTGGATATCGGCAACAGTTTCTTGTACTTTAGCCGTGAGGAATTCGAGCGGATTCTGGTTAATTTCCATTTCGATCCAGCTTGCATCGTTAATGATTGAATTATTCTGACTATAACATTCCTCTTCAGTAAGTGTGATTTTTTACTGAATTGCTTCTACCTTCTAACTCCGGCTGTAAATCTAGAGCTTTTTTTTGATAAAATAAACCTTCATTGATTCGACCTTGCTCTTCCAAACTTTTGCCTAAATTCCAATAAGCGACGGCTAAATCTGGTTGAATAACAATAGATTTTTGATAGTAAGTTATGGCGTCATCGAGCTGGCCTTGTTTGTAAAACATACTGCCCAAGTTAACATAGGCTTCGACAAAATTAGGATCAAATTCGATCGCCTTGGAGTAGGCGCGAATTGCCGCGTCTATTTTGCCTTGGGCTTGCAGGATATTGCCTAGGGTTTTGTAGGCGGGGGCGAAATTGGGTTGCTGCCGAAGTGCTTGGTAACAGGATGCGATCGCCTCTACATATTTCTGTTGGGTATAATAGATTTCAGCTACCTCGTTGAGTGCGATCGCACTATCCGGCTGAATGGCTAGTAATTTTTGATATTGAGCGATCGCCTCCTCAAGTTTTCCTGATTTCTGGAGGGTCTCGCCCGTTGACAAATACTGCTCTGCTAACTCGGAATTTACGGTCATAGATTTTACTTTAACAGCCGATACTACTTTACCACAACTGTTAGTTAGCAACCGCCATTTCGAGGGATTTCTGACTGTGTGAGATTTTAAATTGGTTTGTGCACCGGAATGCGGAAAAAATAGTATGATTATTTTGAACTAGCATCAACACTAATTGCAGAGGAAATGTCATGGCATCACTAGCAGGAAAAGTGGCAATTGTGACTGGTGCATCGCGGGGAATTGGACGCGCGATCGCCCTCCGATTATCCCAAGAAGGCGCATCAGTGGTCGTCAACTACGCCAGAGGCGTAGAACAGGCTAAAGAGGTTGTGTCAGCGATTGAAGCAGCAGGCGGCAAAGCATTAGCCGTGCAAGCCGATGTCAGCAAAACCGCAGAAATTCGCGATTTGTTCGATCGCACTCTGGAAACATATTCACAAATCGATATTTTAGTCAATAATGCAGGAGTAATTCTTTACAAACCTGTAGCGGAAGTTACCGAAGCAGAGTTTGATAATCTTTTTGCAATTAACGTCAAAGGCACGTTTTTTGCTTGTCAAGAAGCTGCTAAACGGATGGCAGACGGAGGAAGAATTGTCAATTTTTCCAGTTCGACAACGGCGATGCTACTGCCAACTTACGGGGCTTACGTGGCGACAAAAGGCGCGGTGGAACAGCTAACTCGATCGCTGGCTAAGGAATTGGGCGATCGCCAAATTACAGTTAATGTGATTTCTCCGGGTCCAACGGATACAGAACTCTTTACAGTCGGCAAAACCCCCGAACAAATACAAAGATTTACCCAAATAACTGCTTTGGGAAGACTCGGAAAAGTTGAAGATATTGCCGATGTGACGGCTTTTTTGTGCAGCGAACAAGCCCGGTGGATTACCGGACAAAATATCCGCGTTAACGGCGGCATTGCCTAAAGTAACGCGGGGCGCGTTTAGGAAGATTAAAAACATCAGGAGCAAACAACTGTGAAAGCTGCTTACTACGAACAAATCGGCAACGCCAAAGATGTCCTCAAAATTGGCGAAATGGATGTTCCCGAATTGGGTGCAGGTGAAGTGCTGATTAAAGTACGCGCATCCGGCATTAACCCCTCCGATGTCAAGCAGCGCAGCGGTTGGGGCGGACTCACAATGCGACACCAGCGAGTCATTCCCCAC
The DNA here is from genome assembly GCF_036701245.1 of Microcoleus sp. Pol14D4. Classification (NCBI taxonomy): domain Bacteria; kingdom Bacillati; phylum Cyanobacteriota; class Cyanophyceae; order Oscillatoriales; family Microcoleaceae; genus Microcoleus; species Microcoleus sp. Pol14D4. The sequence goes on along the minus strand of NZ_JAUBQM010000034.1, from coordinate 58,767 downwards.
AACGACGGTGCAGGAATAATTGAATCAGTAGGAGAAAGCGTGCCGCCGTCACGAATTGGCGAACGTGTTTGGATTTATGAAGCTACATTGCCCCGGCGATTGGGTACGGCGGCGGAATATGTGGTTGTACCCAGCGAACAAGCGGTTTTTCTGCCAGATAATACAGAATTTGTAGAAGGTGCTTGTTTGGGAGTACCCGCAATGACAGCTCACAATTGCGTTTTTAAAGATGGTGCTGTTACGGGGAAAACAATATTAGTTACGGGCGGCGCGGGTGCTGTTGGAAATTATGCAATTCAATTAGCAAAATGGGGCGGAGCAACTGTAATTGCGACTGTAAGTTCTGCGGAAAAAGCAGAAATTGCCAAAGCTGCAGGAGCTAATTATATTATCAATTACAAAGCCGAAGATGTGGCGGCGCGCATCAAAGAAATTACGAAAGGGGAAGGAGTCGATCGCGCAATTGAAGTTGACTTTGCTAGCAACTTGGAAACTAATTTAAAAGCGCTCAAACGCAACGGCACGATCGCCACCTATGCTTCGGATTCGGATGTAGCGCCTCAAATTCCAGTGTACTCCTTAATTTACAAAAATCTTACCGTACATTACGTGCTAGTTTATGCGATGGACAAAGCAGCGCATCAACAAGCTGCAGAAGATATTACAACTTGTTTGAAAGCTGGAGTTTTGCGCCACGTTATTGCTGGGCGGTTTGCTTTAGACGAGATTGCCGCCGCCCACGAAATGCAGGAAAGCGGAAGGGCGATCGGGAATTTGGTTTTAGTCATTAGTCATTAGTCATTAGTTATTAGTTATTAGTTATTAGTTATTAGTCATTAGTCATATCAAATCCGTGGACATCGGAATTATTATTTCTCTCTTCTCTTTCTCTGTGTCCTCTGTGCCCTCTGTGGTTTAATCATTCCGATACAACCGGAATTGATATCATTAGTTATTAGTCAGTGATTATATCATGTCGGGCGATATAAGCATCATAAGTTTGTAGTGAGGAAGAAGAGTCCTTTGTTAAAGCTTTTAGCTAATAAAGACTAAAGTCATTACTACAAACTAATTCTATAATGGGTAATTTACCGCACATGATATTATTTTTTATTTCTAACTGAGAAAGGTTATATATGAAGGTTGATATCAAATCCGTTAGCATCGGAATAGTAAATTCGAGTTCACTGTTCACCGTCAACCGTCAACCGTCAACCGTCAACACTGAACATCATTGCGGTGTAACCGGAAATGATATGACCTAAGAAAAAGACAGCCCCACCGCCCAATCAGAGTTTGTTGAGACTGTCCTTTCTTAAAAGTGTATATCTAACTCCGGGCGATCGCAAAAATCAAGGAGACAGCCGCCACACCTTAATCGTGTCGTCAAAACTGCCGCTGATCAGAGTTTTGTCTTGAGGATTAAAAGCCAATTCCACCCAGGTAGAATGACCTTTCAGCGTGCCCGCGATTTCGCCGGAACCCATCCGCCACAGCTTGATAGTCCCGCTCAAATCGGCGCTGGCCAGCTTGTCTCCGTCGGGACTGAAAGCCAAGGACTTAACCTTGTCGGAATGGCCGATCAAAGTTCGTAGCAGAGAACCGTTGGACTGCCGGAACTGATTATTTGCGCTGATATCCCACAACTTCACCGTGTTGTCCCAACTACCGCTGGCGAGAGTTTGACCGTCGGGGCTGATGGCCAGAGACCAAACCCCCTCGGAATGACCCCAAAGAGTTTCTTTCAATTCCCCAGTCTGCCAGTTCCACAGGCCGATCTTACCGTCGCTGCTGCCGATCGCCAAAGTTTCTCGATCGGGACTGAAAGCCACCGACTGCACCTCATCAAAAACCCGCTTGAGAGTTTCCAACTCGGCCCCGCCTTCGACTTGCCACAGCTTCAAAGTTTTGTCCTTACCGACACTGGCTACGGTTTGGCTGTCGGGACTGAAAACCACCGAGAACACGCCGTCTTGGTGTCCGTCCAAAGTCTGAATTAACCTGCCAGAATAGAAATTCCACAATTTAATCGTACCGTCAACGCCACCACTGGCGATCGTCCTGCCGTCGGGACTGACAGCCACCGACCACACCGGTCCCAAATGTCCTGCTAAAACCTTGAGCAGCTTGCCGTGACGCTTGTGCAGCAGGTGAATTGTGCCGTCGTTGTTCCCGCTGACAATCACGCGACCGTTGGGAGCGACTGCTACCGCCCAAACCGGGTTTTTGTCTTGATCCGCCAGAGTCCGCACTGCGGGCCGGGATTGCGATGCCTCACCGTTGAAATCCTGCATCGGGGGCGGATTGAACCGAATTTCGGGAATGCTAGAAACAGGCTCAGAAGAAGTGAAAGCCTGCGGTGCAGGAGATGGCAAGCGAACACCCAGCACTACGGACAGCAGGGCAACCGCACTTGCTCCCCACATGGCTAAACTCCATTTGGGTTTGCTGAGAATCACGTCTACCGGTGCCGGGCCGTATTTCATGTCTGTGAGAATTGCCTCGGTTGAGCGATAGCGTTTTGATGGTTCTCGCTGCACCATTTTATCCAGAATGCGGCCGAGTCGCGCCGAAACTGGTACTTTCAAATAATCTCTCCAAGTCCAACTTTCGGCTTTGATGTCAAACAAATCAAACGGCGACATTCCCGTTAACAAGTGAATGCAAGTGACGCCCAAACTGTAGATGTCGCTGCTTTTAATTGCTTGGCCTTTAATTTGTTCCGGGGCCGCGTATTCAGCAGAACCTGTGACCGTTTCTGTTTTCAGCGGCCCGCTATTTGCCGGAATTGCCGCGCCGAAATCGACTAAAACTAGCCCAGAGGCACTTTCTTGGGACACGGAATGTAAATCCTCTTTCCCTGCCAAAGCTGGGGATGCTTGGGGAGTTTTCCGGTGAATAATATTGGACGGTTTGATATCTCCGTGAATCAGTTGATGTTCGTGAACAAATTGCAGGACTGGCAACAATTCGCCCAGCAGATACCAAATTTGAATTTCTTTAACAACACCTTTTTCTGAAAGCCGATCGGCTAAATTGCGGCCTTCGATGTATTCTTGCACTAAATACTGGCAGCCTTCGAGTTCAAAAGATGCCAGGAGTTTCGGTATTTGCGGATGTTTCCCCAACTCGTCGAGAACTGAGGCCGAGCCGCGAAATGTCCGGTTTGGCTGTGTGCCACCGTCTGCGGCTGCTGCGGGGCCGCAGAACTGTTGAATAACGCAGCGGGGTTGCGAAGGTTGGTCTTCATCGACTGCTAAGAAGGTGCGGCAAGTGAGACTTTGACCGAGGGTGTGAAAGACTCGGTAGCGGCCTTTTAGCAGCAAGTTCGACTCGCAACTTTTGCAGACTGTCGCGCGATCGAGATTTTGGGGATTCTGGCAATGGGGATTGGTGCAGTAACTCATTTGTCTTTCCGCTGGAGACCCCCGTCCGGCATTATTGCTGGTGGGGGAGGAAAGCGGGGCGGTGCGTGCCGCTTCCTGTGGACAAATTAAATAATTGGAATCTTTGCTTGATCATAATTGTTTCCCAGATTTTCGCCACAATGGCTTTGGTCGATCGCACGTAAATTATTGCTGACTTTCCTGCGAGGGAGGTTTAATAGGTCGATCGAGCGATCGCTCGGCTGGATTTGCTGTTACCGAATTACGTTATACTGTCATTGCGAATACTTTCAGTGCGATCGCACTGAAAGTATTCGCGAGGCCTTGCCAAATATCGCCGATTCTTTGTTCTATGGAGTGAATCTAAAATTTCCCATTTCCCATCTCAAATCGACTAACCGATTAAAACTTAGGCAAAATTTGCCAAACTAACTACTAACTTTTAACTATTACTTATGCCGTTAATTCGCGTACCCAAATCTTGGGAAATTCTCAACCCAGAAATTACCCCAGAAACATCCTTTCTCAACCGCCGCCGCTTCATGACAAATTTAATTGGAGCCGGCGTGACAGCTTCGCTGCTGCCGCTGACCGGCTGCCAAAGCAATCCTAGCTCAAAAACTGCTTTGGATCAAAGCTCAACCCAAGCATATTCGGAATTGAGCCGGAATCCCGCCTTTGCGAAAGTCGATCGAGCGATTACCGACGAAGCCTTAGCTACAAAATACAACAATTTTTACGAATACGGCGGCACAAAATCTATTTGGCAAGCCGCTCAAGCTTTGCCAACAGAAAACTGGAAAGTTGAAGTAGGCGGTTTAGTAAAAAATCCCCGCACTTATGATATCGACGACCTCTACAAAAAATTTCCCATCGAAGAACGAGTTTATCGATTTCGCTGTGTAGAAGCGTGGGCAATGGTAGTTCCTTGGGTCGGATTTCCCATGAAATTGCTGATGGCAGATGTCGAACCGCAATCGAAGGCTAAATTCGTTCGCTTCACCTCATTTTACGATCCCAAAATAACTCCCGGCCCCGGTTTGATGTCGCAATTTTATCCTTGGCCTTATACCGAAGGTCTGCGAATTGAAGAAATGGCTAATGATTTAGCATTTTTTGCCACAGGCTTGTATGGCCGAAGACTACCAAAACAAAATGGTGCGCCGCTGCGGCAAGTAATTCCTTGGAAATACGGTTTTAAGGGCGCAAAGTCGATCGTCAAAATTGAATTTGTCGAAAAACAGCCCGCCACTTTTTGGAATACAATCGGCCCCAACGAATACGCTTTTGAAGCAAATGTCGAACCCGACAAACCGCACCCCAGATGGTCGCAGGCCAGCGAACGGATAGTCGGCCCCGGTAACAGTTGGTCGTGGGAAACTCGCCCAACTTTGCCCTATAACGGTTACGGTGAATATGTGGCGAGTTTGTACAGTTAATTAACTACGCGAGATGTAATTTGAGGAACAGGCTTTTCTGCTTCTCAAATTATTAATTTCTCTCTTTTCTCTTTCTCTGCGCCCTCTGCGTTCTCTGCGGTTAATAAAAAAAAATCTTTTTTCTTCGCTCTTTAAAAATGAAATACAGGACACGGCAGTGCCGTGTCCCTACTATGTTTGTAACTTTTACCTTAAATTTCAAATTGATCGACTACAATAAAAATTGATGAAGCTACCAAGGAATGGTTAAATGGTAACAACAACATCAACTCCCGTAGAGCAGCAAACTACCCCAGAAAACCGAGTTATTTTAAAAGGTGTCAGTTGGTCAACTTTTAAAGCATTACTGGCAGATGTTGGGGACGATAGAGCTTGGAGAATTGCTTACGATGAAGGAGTATTAGAAATCAGGATGCCGCTGGAAGAACACGAAGAACCCAAACGACTGATAGAAAGCTTTGTTGAAGTCATTGTAGATGAACTGGAAATTGAACTTAGGAGTCTTGGTTCGCTGACTCTTGAACGAGAAGATTTAACTCGTGCTGTAGAACCTGATTCCTGTTTCTACATTCAAAATGAATCTTTAGTTAGAGGCAGAAATATCTATTTGCCAAATGACCCGCCGCCGGATTTAGCAATAGAGTCAGATTACACAAATTCTTCTATCAATAAGTTTACAATTTATGCTGCTCTTGGTGTTCCCGAACTTTGGAGGTATCGGCGGGAATCTCTGCAAGTTTATCAACTTGTAGATGGAAAATATGAAATGTGCGATCGCAGTTTAGCATTTCCCTTTTTACCCGTTGCCGAAATTCCAGGTTTCATCGAACAAAGCAGAACAGTCGGACAGCGGGCGGCTGTGCGTTTATTTCGGCAAAGAATTAGAGAAATCTTAGCGAGTCAAAGTTAACGCAAAAATCAGAATTGCTGTAGTTGAAAAACTAGCAAATCAATTTAAATTACATTAGCGTAGATCTGCGTAGATCTGCGGTTAATAAAATCTTTAATCTCGATAAAAATCAATTGATAAACTCCTGAACTCTCTGCCAAACTCGCTCCAATAAATCTGGCGTGCTAACATCAAACCATTCAATTTCAGGATAAGCTCGAAACCAAGTCCGCTGTCTCTTGGCAAATTGCCGAGTGTGCAAAATTGTTAATTCTTTGGCTTCTTCAAGCTTAATGTCGCCAGCCAAATATTGTTTCATTTCCTGATAGCCCAGGGTGTTCAACAGTGGCAAATCCCAGCCGTATTTTTTACACAAATATTCTACTTCAGCTATCCAACCGCGTTCTAGCATTTGTTCGGTGCGCTGTTTGATACGATCGACCAAAACATCGATCGCGCAATCCAACCCAATTTGTAAAATAGGATAATTGGGAGGATTTTCGCCCTGCTGTTCGGAAATAGGGCGGCCGGTGACATAAAATACTTCCAGTGCTCTTAAAGTTCTTACTGGGTCATTGAGGTGAATTTTCTCAGCCGCAGAGCGATCGACCTGCTGCAACATGGCGTAACATTGAGATTGTCCGAGTTCCGCAAGTTGCGATCGCAATTCGGGCATCGGCGCTACTCTCGGAATTTTCAAACCGCGCACGATCGATTTAATATATAAACCCGTCCCTCCCACCAACAACAGCGGGAGAGAAACAGGAAAATCGACATCAGCAATTAATTTTTGAGCTTGCTGTTGGTACTCTGCTAGTGTCAGAGTTTCTGTCGGATCGCAGATGTCAATTAAGTGATGCGGTACACAAGTGCGATCGGCCGCCGTCGGTTTTGCGGTTCCGATGTCAAATTCGCGGTACACTTGACGGGAGTCCGCACTCAGGATCGAGGATTGCAGTCGCCCCGCCAAAGCCAAAGCCACTCCCGACTTCCCCGTCGCCGTCGCCCCGCAAATCGTAATTAATCTAGGCATAAGCTGTCGCACATTTCCCTATAAAAACTCTCAAATCCTCTCCTATCAATGCTTTCGCCTCTCTCCATCCACGGATTCACCGCGATCGGCCAGGGCAGTCCTCCAGCAATCTCAAAACTATTCCCCTCCCTCCCCCCAATAAATTTCCCTTCAGAAAGCCCTAGCATCGCCTTTAACGGTTTTGTGCTATAATTTTAGGAGTTTTCCCATTTTAGAAGCTTTCGGGGCTTTAGGCCTCATTATTGGAGCTATTTTTGTATGACCAGCAGCTACAGCGCCGACCAGATTCAAGTTCTCGAAGGTCTCGAAGCAGTCCGTAAACGACCGGGGATGTACATCGGTACTACCGGCCCGCGAGGACTCCACCATCTAGTTTACGAGGTTGTGGACAATTCCATAGATGAGGCGCTGGCTGGCCACTGCACTCACATCGAGATTGACATCAACGCCGACGGTTCCGTTACCGTGACAGACGACGGCCGGGGTATTCCGACCGGCATCGTTGCCAAGACTGGCAAATCGGGAATAGAAACAGTAATGACTGTACTTCACGCCGGCGGTAAATTTGGCGGTGGTGGCTACAAGGTTTCTGGAGGATTGCACGGTGTAGGTATTTCTGTTGTTAACGCGCTGTCCGAGTGGGTAGAAGTGACAGTTTGGCGCGACCAAAAAGAACATTTACAGCGCTACGAAAGAGGCAATCCAGTTACTGAACTTACTGCCAAGCCCAACAAAGGCACTCGCACCGGCACTTCAGTTTCTTTCTTGCCAGATACTCAAATATTTACCACTGGCATTGAATTTGATTACACTATACTGGCCGGGCGCTTGCGAGAATTGGGTTACTTGAATGCGGGCGTGAGAATTACATTTAGCGACCACCGTTTGGAACTGCTCAAAAGTAGCGAACCTCGCATCGAAACATACTGTTATGAGGGCGGAATCAAGGAATATATCGCCTACATGAACCGCGACAAGCAGCCTCTGCACGAAGAAGTGATCTACGTGCAAGGAGAACGCAACAACGTGCAGATAGAAGTGGCTTTGCAGTGGTGCGTCGATGCTTTTAGCGACAACGTTCTAGGTTTTGCTAACAACATTCGGACGATCGACGGTGGCACGCACTTAGAAGGTTTGAAGGCTGTTTTGACGCGGACGATGAATTCGATCGCCCGCAAGCGCAACAAAATCAAAGAAAACGAGCCCAACCTCGCCGGCGAAAACGTTCGCGAAGGTTTGACAGCAGTGATTTCGGTCAAAGTCCCAGACCCGGAATTTGAAGGTCAAACTAAAACTAAGCTAGGAAATACAGAAGTTCGGGGAATTGTCGATTCCTTGGTAGGCGAAGTATTGACCGAATATTTGGAGTTTCGCCCCCAGGTAGCTGACGCTATTTTGGAAAAAGCAATTCAGGCATTTAAGGCCGCTGAAGCCGCCCGCCGTGCCCGCGATTTAGTGCGCCGAAAATCAGTCTTAGAATCCTCTCCTTTGCCCGGTAAATTAGCAGACTGTAGTTCCAGAGATCCCGCCCTGTCTGAGATCTACCTAGTGGAGGGGGATTCTGCAGGCGGCTCGGCAAAACAAGGGCGCGATCGCCAATTCCAAGCAATCTTGCCTTTACGCGGTAAAATTCTCAACATTGAGAAAACCGACGACGCCAAAATCTACAAAAATAACGAAATTCAATCGTTAATTACAGCCCTGGGTTTGGGCATTAAAGGCGAAGAATTCGATCCGGGTCAATTGCGGTATCACCACATCGTAATTATGACTGACGCTGACGTAGATGGTGCTCACATCCGCACGCTGTTGCTGACTTTCTTCTACCGCTATCAGCGCGCACTTGTAGACCAAGGTTACATCTATATTGCTTGTCCTCCTCTCTATAAAGTGGAACGGGGACGCAATCATTACTACTGTTACAGCGATCGCGAAATGAACAATCTCATCCGCAATGAATTTCCGGCGAATGCTAACTACACCATTCAGCGGTTCAAAGGTTTGGGTGAAATGATGCCGACACAGTTGTGGGATACGACGATGAACCCAGAAACTCGGACGCTGAAACGGGTGGAGATTGAAGACGCTGCTGAGGCCGATCGCATCTTTACGATCTTAATGGGCGATCGTGTCGCCCCCCGCCGGGAATTCATCGAAACCTACGGCCCGAAACTCAACCTCCTTGACTTGGACATCTAAATTAGCCATTAGTCCTCAGCTATTAGCTGTTAGCTAACCACTGACGACTAATGACTAAACTTTTGTGGTCCTGATGCCTTCTGCCCTTTCGGGCGATCGGGCATCAGGGCCGTTTGATGTTTCTAGATTTTGTTATAAAAATTAATACAATCTCTCATCAAATCGATCTAAGGTAAACACTTAGGTAAATTTTAGATTTTTGGCGCATCCATCAGCTACCACAAAAATAGAAGGTTGGACAAATATAGCATGAGCATCAATTTAGCGACCAAATTGCGTGAGGGAACGAAAAAATCCCACACAATGGCAGAAAACGTCGGTTTTGTCAAGTGTTTTTTAAAAGGCGTTGTAGAAAAAACTTCTTACCGGAAGTTAGTAGGAAACCTCTACTTTGTCTACTCGGCAATCGAAGAGGAAATGGAACGCCAAAAGCAGCATCCGGTTGTTTCAAAAATTTACTTTTCTGAGTTGAATCGCAAACAAAGCTTAGAGCAAGATTTATTTTACTACTACGGTGCAAATTGGCGCGAACAAGTAGCTCCGTCAGCCGCAGCTAAAGCTTATGTGGAGCGAATTCACGAGATTTCGGCGACCGCACCAGAACTGTTAGTAGCTCACTCTTATACTCGCTACCTTGGCGATTTATCTGGCGGACAAATCCTGAAGGGAATTGCCCAGCGTGGCATGAATCTTACCGAGGGAGAAGGCACTGCTTTCTATGAATTCCAGGATATTCCTGATGAAAAAGAATTCAAGGCTAACTACCGTCAGGCAATGAATGAACTGCCGATTGACGAAGCAACAGCAGAGCGAATTGTTGACGAAGCTAATGCAGCTTTTGGCATGAACATGAAGATGTTCATGGAATTAGAAGGCAATTTGATTAAAGCTGTCGGTCAGATGCTTTTCAATACCCTGACGCGGAAGCGCGGTGGTGGCAGTACCGAATTGGCTACTGCTGATTGAGTTAAAGCTCACTGGGGATAATTTAAGCCTCGTTTAAGAGGAAAACTTTAAATCCTGGGGGTTTGATGGCTGCTTTTACAGTCACCAAATCTCCGGGATTTTGCATGGCGGGCGATCGACTTTTTAACTCATATCAAATCCGTTAGCATCGGAATAGTAAATTCGAGTGCACTGTTGACGGTTGACAGTTGACAGCGAACAGTCAACCGTCAACCGTCAACATCATTCCGGTGTAACCGGAAAGAATATCACAAGTCAACACTATCACCTTCCCACGCCGCGATCGGGAGGCTGTTCGTCGGGGACAGGCAAAGAAGTCGGCCTGATCTGCCGCTCCAAATACTTGCTCAAAGCGTAAGCGATATCCCAGCGAGTCATCGGCTTCAAAGGATTAATCTTATTAGTTCCGAGTTCAACATTAACAAACCCTTCATAAAGTGCAGTAGCAATAGACTTTCTAGCCCAATTAGGAATTTCCCCTGCATCTGGATACTTAGCTAAAATCTCGGAAATACTGGCATCGGGAAACTGAAAAACCCCGTAAGCTTGAGCAAAAATCGCCAAAGCTTCAGCGCGAGTCACCCTTTGATTTGGGAAAAACATTCCGTCGCGATATCCACTCATTGTTCCCGTTTTCAAAACAGTTTGAATAGCACTGTAAGCCGAGTAACTCTTCGGTACGTCCGGCAATTCCCGATCCGGTTTCTGAGCTGTTTTCCGCCGTTCCAAACCAAAAGTTTTTACTAAAATCACCGCCAAATCAGCGCGACTGACAAGACCCTCAGCATGAAAATTGCCACTGGCATCTTTATTCATCAACCCTGCACTCACAACCCGCTCGATCGGGTCAATTATTTCTTGAGATTGAACCGCCATAGGCACTCCTTGCAGTAGGGCGATCGCCAAAAAAACATTCACTAACCTTTTCACGATTTTAATCCTTTCTGTCGCTAAAACAATCATGAAAACAGCAGTAATATTTTTTCCGGTTCTATCGGTATAATTCTGTGGTTTCGGCAGGGCGCTAGATTGGGCGATTATACAGCAATTTCCAGTTTTATGGAGTACGGTTGCAAGGGTTTGTCAACCATTTTGGTAAGTGTTTGGGATTAAGGTGTACTCTATTTGCGTGGAATATGCTGTATATCAAAATTAAAGATTTGCTTCCGGCAAAGCGTTCTGCATTTTACCCAGCCAATCAATCAAATTATCCAATTGCTTTTGGGCCGTCAAAACAGCCATACCTCGAATAGTAACCTTCCCCTTGCTGTAGACAAAACGAGCTTGCAAATGTTCCGGCAACTTAGCCTTAAGCAAATTCCAAGCAGGCTCCTCCATAGGTGTTTCCAACACAATGTGCTGCTTATTCTCCGGTTTGATCCGAGAAAAACCAATTTTTTTAGCGATTTGTTTGAGTTCGACAATACGGATAAGTTGCTGGGCGGGAAGAGGAATTGGCCCGTAACGATCGCACCAATCAGCCTGAATCTGCTGTAATTCTTCAGGGGTATTAGCAGAAGCCACAGACCGGTAAGCGCTCATCTTTTGATCCAAATCTGCGATGTAATCGGCAGGAATAAACGCCGTCAAAGTGAGGTCGATTTGCGCGTCCTCCACTTTCGGAATTTCCTGACCCTTGATTTCCCGAATAGCCTCCTCTAACATTTCAGCATACAAATCAAAACCGATCGCCTCCATTTGGCCAGACTGTTCAGTACCCAAAACATCACCCGAACCGCGAATTTCCATATCTCGGACGGCCAACTGATAGCCCGATCCCAACTGGGCAAACTCTTGAATTGCCCGCAACCTCTGCCTTGCAGCATCCGAAAGTTGGTTCTGCTTGGGATAAAACAGCCAAGCGTGAGCTTGAATCCCCGCGCGTCCCACCCGTCCCCGCAACTGGTACAGTTGACCCAAACCAAACCGCTGCGCGTCCTCAATTAAAATGGTATTGACTCGCGGAATATCCAAACCCGACTCAATAATCGTCGTACACACCAAAATATCGAACTCCGCCGCACTGAAAGTCAGCATGATCGATTCTAATTCCGAAGCCTCCATTTGACCGTGGGCGATCGCAATTCTCGCCCCCGGAACCATCTCCTGCAACTTATCCGCCAACTCATCAATCCCCTCAATCCGCGGCACCACGTAAAAAACCTGACCGCCCCTGTCCAACTCTTGACGAATTGCCGATCGCACCACTTCCGGGTTATAGGGAGCCAAATGCGTCTGAATCGGGCGCCTGCTGGGAGGCGGAGTCGCAATTAAACTCATCTCGCGAATCCCCGACAGCGACATATACAAAGTCCGGGGAATCGGCGTTGCTGTCAGAGTCAGAACATCTACCTCTGTTTTGAGAGCTTTAATCGCTTCCTTTTGCTTAACCCCAAACCGCTGTTCTTCATCCACCACCAACAAACCCAAATCCCGAAATTTAATCGCTTTGCTCAAAACAGCTTGAGTACCGACAATCACGTCTAATTCCCCAGTCGCCAAACGCTTGTGAATCTCCCGGCGCTCGGTTTCAGTGCGAAAGCGATTGAGCAAACCAACTTCGATCGGATAAGGGGAAAAACGCTCCGAGAGCGTGTGATAGTGCTGTTGGGTCAAAATCGTCGTCGGCGCGAGCAAAGCCACCTGCTTGCCCGCCGTAACCGCCTTAAAAATCGCTCTCAGAGCAACTTCTGTCTTGCCAAAACCGACATCGCCGCAGACCAAGCGATCCATGGGTCGATCGCCCTCCATGTCGCGTTTCACATCCTGAGTTGCCTTCAACTGATCCGGCGTTGGCTGGTAAGGAAAAGAATCCTCTAATTCTTGTTGCCAAGGCATATCAGGAGGAAAAGCGTAACCTGTTTGTTTAGCTCTTTTAGCATAAAGATTCAGCAAATCCACTGCCAATTTTTTAACAGCTTTGCGAACCTTTGTTTTAGTTTTTTCCCAAGTTTGACCTGTCAGCTTGTTTAGATCCGGTACTTTATCGCCTACAGTCCGAAACCTTGACAAAGCCCCCAATTGATCTGCCGCCACTCTCAGAGTACCGTCAGCGTATTGTATCAGCAAATATTCGCGAGTTTCGCGATCGATCGTCAAACGTTCTAACTTGATAAATTTGCCCACTCCGTGCTGGCGGTGAACCACATAATCACCAGGGCTTAATTTATTCGGGTCTACTTGCTTAGAAGCAGCGCGGCGGCGCTTGCGGACGTAGCTAAAAGTAGCAAGAGAATGCTGACCGTAAAATTCCCGATCGGTAATTAAAACAATCCGAAAAGTCGGCAGAATAAACCCTTCCAATTCTGCTAAGCCGCTGTACTTCAAAGCAACCGGAATGTGCTGCAATTGCAACTTGTCGATCGCCAAATAATCGCGCGGATTTACCACAAACTGAGCCGGACAGTCGTGTTCCGACAGCAGAGAAACCGATCGGCTCGGTTGAGCAGAAACCAGAAAAATGGTAAAACCCCGATCGCGCTCTTCCCTGAGCATTTGAGACAGCTTCGCAAATTGGTGAGGCATCACCGGCACAGGCCTGCTTGCCAAATTAATCGCAGACGGTAGTTGGTCGCCCTCCGCAGAGCTTTGAATTTTTTTAGCCGTAGAATCTTCTGCCAATTCTGAAAGTTCTAGCCTGTCGAAAGCTGCGACATCGACCATAGATTCAGCAAAAGTGCGGTGAATTTTCGGAACTTTCAAATTAGCAATTGGTAACTTTTCTGTTCCCGCACCAGAAACTTCCGATTCGCGATTGCAATTATTCCACTGTTCCTGTGCATTCTCAAACCAGCGGTCGCTGTGAGCTTCGCACCCTTGCGGCTCGTCAATAACAACTAAAGTATTTTCGGGCAAATAATCCAACAAAGATGCAGGTTTTTCAAACGCTAAACCCAACAGCCGGCGGACAAATTTTTCTGTTTCATTTTCTTCTGTGTCAATAGAGCCTACGCGGTTGATTTCGTCAATATTTTTTTCAGCTAAAACTGCTTTAATAATTGTATTAAAATTAGTAGGAGTTAAAACTAATCGCTCGACCTTATCGAGCGATCGCTGCGAAGACGGGTCAAACTCCCGAATTTGTTCCAAATCATCCCCAAACCACTCCAGCCGCACCGGCAACTCAGCCGCCACCGGAAACACATCGACAATATCGCCCCGACGGCTCCATTGACCCTCCATTTCCACCAGAGCCACCCGATCGTAGCCCATTGAAGCAAGTTGGCGGTCTAAAATCTTCGAGTCTTGAACCGCACCTCGCTTCAGCGTCAGACAGTAGGGTTCAAAAGCAGCAGGCGGCGGCAAGTGAGACTGGAGAGCTCTTTCGGTAGCTACAATTGCGATCGGCTTCGACTGATTGGCGGTTTTTTCTTCCTTATCCACCAAATCCGCCAGCACCTGCATTTGCCCCCACGTCATTTCATTTTCGTCGGAGTAAGATAGCTCGTAGGGTGAGGTCTCCGAAGTCGGGTAAAAATGTACGGTTTGCCAGCCCATCGCCTCTAAAGAAGCCACCCAGCGACCGGCTTCTTCTAAAGTAGCTGTTACTGCCAATAAGTTTCGCCCCTCTTGCTGTGCGAGGGCGGAAGCTACTAAACCTTTAGGCAAACGGGCGATGCCGGACAGTTGCAAGCAGCGATGCCGTTTGAGCTTGTTGAGAAGTTCTGTGGCTAGGGGCGATCGCCCCAGGGTACGAATTATTGAAGAGAAAGTCATGCGCTTTTAATTTTAATCCCCGATCGGCTCCGGCTCTTTCCCTTTGCCTGTTAAGGAGATTGTACGACAAACATCCATGATTGTACCGCTCTGCGGTTGACGCCTGGGAACTTAACTGGCGATAGATTTCTGCTTTAATATCTCGATCCTGCGATCGCGATTGAGCCAGTTCCGTTAATCTAATGACAGGTTTAGAAAAAATTTCGATTTTGCTATCGAGATTCGCAGCTTGCAGGCTTCTCCTTTAACCGGGCAGAGCGCTTCGCCGTTACTACCGAAAATTTTAGAAATGTCCCCAAGTACCGATATTCTGATTGTTCTCTTGCTAATTTTCCTCAATGGCTTGTTTGTGATGTCAGAGATGGCCATCATCTCTGTACGGAAGGTGAGACTGCAACAGATGGCCAACCAAGGTTCAGCCAATGCCCGCATAGCCTTGGATCTGGCTAATGCCCCCAATCAGTTCTTGCCGACAGTTCAAATCGGGATTACGATGCTGGCCATTCTGTCGGGCGCTTTCGGAGAAACGACAATTGCTAAAAGGGTAGAGCCTTTGTTGCGGCTGGTTCCGGCCCTGGCGCCCTACTCTCAGACGATCGCGTCAGTAGTAGCAGTTTTAACCATCACTTATCTGACCTTAATTATCGGCGAACTGGTGCCAAAGCGGCTGGCACTCAACAACCCAGAGCCGATCGCTTCAAGCGTCGCCATTCCCATGCGAATGCTCTCAAAAATTGGCGCTCCTGCGGTTTATCTGTTAAGTCATTCCACTGACTTGGTGATGCGAATGCTGAGGATATCGCCCTCGACAGAACCGCAAGTTACAGAAGAGGAAATTAAAGTTTTAATCGAGCAAGGAACCGAAGCCGGAACCTTTGAAGAAGCCGAACAAGATATGGTGGAAAGAGTCTTTCGTTTGGGCGATCGGCGAGTCAGCGCCTTAATGACCCCGCGTCCCGATCTTACCTGGCTCGACCTCGACGACTCAGTAGAAGAAAATCGCCAAAAAATGCTCGGCAGCGGTCATTCTCGGTTTCCGGTGTGTCAGGGAGGACTCGACAACGTTGTCGGTTTAGTACACGTTACTGATATGCTGTCGCGGACTTTAACTGGTCAACCCCTCGATTTAAGCGCTTCTTTACGGCGACCGTTATTTGTACCGGAAAGCACGCGGGGTTTAAAAGTATTAGAACTGTTCAAACAATCTAGCAATCAAATTGCCTTGGTAGTAGACGAATACGGGGTGATTCAAGGATTGGTCACAGTCAACGACATTTTAGTCGAATTGGTGGGGGACTTTCCCTCTATTGAAGATGCAGACGAGCCTCAAGCCGTGCAGCGCGAAGACGGTTCTTGGCTGTTAGACGGAATGCTAGCAGTCGAAGATTTTTTTGAGCTGTTTGGAATCGAAGAATTGTCAGCAGAACACAAAGGAAGTTACCACACAATGGGCGGTTTTGTGATTACTAATTTGGGCAAAATTCCCACAGCAGCCGAGCATTTTGAGTGGAATGGTTTGCGCGTGGAAGTAGTCGATATGGACGGGAACCGAGTTGATAAAATCTTGGTAATGCCGATCGACTCAGCGGGCGATCGATCTAGAACCCAACCAACAACCTAAAATTTAAACTCAGCGGTAAGGTGCGCTAGGCGCACCCTACATTGACCATTCCGCGAATATTTCAGACCTACTTCTTTTTGCTTCTAGCCGCATCTTTCCGCAAAGATTCCAGAATAGAACGGCCCACATAATTGCTAAAAACTACCTCTCCAGCTTGATTGTAGTGGCAGCAGCTATCTACATAAACAGCCTCTTTAGTCTTGTCAAAAACATTGACAGCATTCACTAGATTGATATTATTTTTTTCCAAATTAGGAAACTTTTTGAAAAGAGCCGGATATCCAATTTGCACAGCTTTAGCATAAGGAGTATCCTTGTTAAAAGCAATCTGCTTTTCGGCTTCAGGAAACACTCTTTTCGTCTGATAATATTGATTAGGCTGAAGAACATGAAAATAAGGCACATTACTAGCAGACAGAACTTTGTGCATAAAAATTGAACTTTTTGCCCAATTTAACGCCATTTCTTGAAAAGCTACTGAATCCTGTAAAACCGATTTATTAGTATTGATGTAAATAACGCTGCCGCTGTCATCTTTTTTTTGTTTAGTCCGTTCTTTTTCAAATTTAATAACATCGGTTTTATAGTTATTAACTAGATTTTGAACGTAAACAGAAGTCAAAGCATCGCACGCAGCAAAAGAACAGTTTTGCAAACGTTCTAAACCCTGATTAATCCTAGCTTTATTTTCTTGGATTCTGATAGTTGCTTTCATAGCTTTGGTAGAAAGGCTATTATTCGCCAAGCTAGTCAGCGGTAAAATATGCTGAATGCTTGGCATCGCCAAATCGACTTGATTTTTATTGTTTAAGTTAGAAAGTGCTACTTCATTAAAACCATCTATATTGACGACCAGATCCAGTTCTTGCCCTAAAGCCAAAAAATAGTTTAAAATCAATAATTGCTGGGGTTGTTTGTAGCCGCCGGTAGCAAAAGACAAAATTACAAATTCTTTATCTTTCAAACCCGGAAGCTGCTTGAGGTATTGAGGTAAAATTTTATTTTGAACTTCAAATATTCCATAATTAGAAGCCACAGAACCGCCAAAAACTCCGACAATAAATTGATTGGGTTTAGTCTTTTTGAAAGGGTAATCGTAAGGTGAGATAAACCCATAGTTGTTATTTTTAAAACCGGGGCGAAAGTCAAGGCCTGGTTTCTGAATAAACCCAAAAAAAGGATGAAATCTTTCGACTATAGACTCATTGAGTCGCACTCCTTCTAAATTAATTCCCAAGGCAGATTTATCTTGCTTCTTTTCTCTAGTATAGAAAAATTGCTTGTGCTTGACAAAATACCATCCCAAGGAGCCAAGCTCGAGAAAAACCAGTAAAAGCAATAAATTAATCAAAGTTATCTTGAGAAATTCTTGTCCTTTTTTGAGGAATTTTAAATCTTTCATAAACCTCTATTTCGACTCTCTTACTACTTTAATAATGGAACTAGAAACATAGTTGGCCAATACTTCCTCTCCCACTGAATTATAATGACAGCAGGCATCTTTGTAAACCGTCTCTTTTGTATTATCTAAAATATTCACTGCGCTAAAAACATTAACCCCAGCTTTTTGCAGATCATTGACTTTGGACAATAGCACCGGATAACCTTTTTTCACACCTTCAATGTAAGGGCTATTTTGGTCGATCGCAATTTCGTTTTCCTTGGCGGTAAACGCTCGCTTAGTGGGATAATACTGGTTGGGCTGGATAAAGTGAAAATACTTAATCTTTCTACTTGATAAAATTTGATTCATCCCGATCGACGATTCGTACCATATTGATGCCATTTTGTCAAAAGCAGCGACATCCTGCAAAACAAAGTCTGCTTTGGGAATGTATACTATACCGCTATTTGCCGTGTCTGGGTTGGATTGTTTGACTTGCCTATCGTACTTGACAACGGCTTGCTGGTAATTGTTGACTAATTGTTGCACCTGTAGCGAGGTAACAGCGTGACACAAAGCAAGCTGACAAGTTTGCAATTTGTCAATACCTGCTTTCAACTGTTTTTTATTTTCGTTAATTTGCACGATAGAGCTCATAGCTTCCGGTGACAAGTTGTTGTTGGCTAAACCAGTCAGAGGCTGTATGTGCTGAACGCTGGGCATTCCTATTTCTACTTGGGCTTTGTTATTTAAATTTGACAGTGCTACTTCGTTAAAACCGTCAATATTGATGACTAAATCTAACTCTTGACCCAAAGCCAGAAAGTAATTTAAAATTAATAATTGTTGGGGCTGTTTGTAGCCACCGTTGCCAAAATTTAAAACAATAATTTCCTTGTTCGCAAATTCTGGATAAGTTTTCAACTTGTTAGACAATCTACGAGTTACGTATTCATCTACTGCAAAGTTATTCGCAACTGAACCGCCAAATACTCCGATAATAACTTGATTTTTATTACTTTTAACAAAGGGATATTCGTAGAGGGAAAAAAAGCCGTGTTTGTTGACTTTTAACTTTAATTTTTCATTAGTGAAAGCACCTTGTTTGAGTACATAGCCAAAAAGTGGGTGCAGTCTTTCTACGATAGATTCATCCAGTCTAATGCCGATCCTTTCAATATCTTCTACTACTTTTTCTTTGGCTTTACTTCTGGTATAAAAAAACTGCTTTTGGTTGATAAAATAAAAAGCTAGCGACAAAGCTTCCAGACAAATAAAGGCGATCGCCAAATTAACCGCGATTATAATGAATATATTTTTGCTTTTTTTGAATACCGTTGAATCTTTCATGAAATTTGAATTTGACGGCTTAGGGTTGTTTTTTGGGGAATGGAGACTGCTTCAAATTTTCGCACAAATTTCGGTTGATCAGGATACTAGCCAGTCGGTGTCCGAGTTCATTCCAGTGACCCCCACAGGGTACAGAATTCTCAAAACCGTGGGCGCAGACTTGATATTTTTCAGTGTAGCCTTGGATCTGTTCGGATAAATTCAGTACCCGAAAACCCTCGCGCGCGCCCAATTTTTCCAGCCGCCTATCGGGATAAAACAAATCCTGAATTTTGTTCTTTCTCATAAAATTTTTTCGCCTCTGGGCCTCCGGTCTAACTTGCATCGGATCGCCGATCGTCACAACTAAGAAATCAGCATTTTTCTGCACAACTTCATTCCGCATCGTCACAATCAAACCCTCTGTCACCTTCCAAGCCTCTTGCCAAACTGCATCTTGAGGTTCCTTGAGGTTCAGGGTACTTAAAGTGGTAAAGTCCCCCGATAACTCCCGCTTTTTCCGATCTAAGTCTACTTTTTTTATGACCTGCAAAATTCGCGAATTGTTGACGAGAAAACTGGGCATTCGATCTACAAAGGAAACTGCTCTTTCGTTGCGGTCGATCGGCGCCAGATTGCGAAAAGACATATCCGGTACTAACTTGCCGCTAGCATCATAAGCAAAAAATGGTCGGTAGCGATCGTATTCCAGTTTCGGAGAATTATTTATCACATCATTGCCAATAAAAAAAGCAAGAATTACAATATCAGGACTGTAATCCCACACTTTTTTTCGCAGCATAATTAATTCTTGAGCAGTACCGTAACCCTGCACGCCGAAATTGATGACCTCAACTTTTTTGCGTCCCTTAACGGCCTCGCAGTTGCCTAACTTTCGTTCCAATTTCGACCAGAATGTTTGTTCGACAGGTACGTGAATTGCTTCGGTGAAAGAATCGCCCAAAACCGCCACCCGCAAAGTATTTGGAGGTTTTGCTTTTGTATGTTCGCGATCGCGCAAACCCTCGCTATTCACCTGCACAAAACTCGCACCTTCCCCATTCCACTCCCCCGACGCACCCGGTTTCAGCTTCCAGCCCAAATTTGGATCGGAAGTGTGGAAACGAGTTGGCGCCGACTCTACGAAATCTCCTATTTTTGGATATCCCTCAACTCTAGCAACTCGCAACCCAACTTCACCAATTACCACCCCCATAAATAAACCGCCGAGTGTCAAACCTAAATTGACACCCAAATTTTTCCACTTGCTCATTCTTTCAAAACAGGGTGTAAATAAACGGAGCAATCACAGAACCGTGACTCAATACAATCAAAGCTCCCAAAAAGACTAAAGTCACAATTAACGGCAACAGCCAATACTTTTGGCGTTCTCTCATAAACGCCCACAAATCTTTGAGAAAGTCTAATGTTGATTCAAACACTTAGAAAGGACGCTCCATACTAACTTTTGTTCTTGCTTTACTTGGGACGCGGTAAGTATCCATTTTCGGATTGAGTTTTCGCCGCATGGCATCTTCGCCCAACAGGCTTTTAATAACTCCCATCGGCCAAATTATCACGTAAAAAACTATCCCTAGGACGATCGGCGTTTCGATTTTGTTAAGAATAAGTCCAAAGCGCATCCACGCGTGATAAACGGGATTCAGCGATTTCGGCGCCACCAATGCTAGCACGATTAGGACTGCGCCGATCGCCCAGGGCCACCAAGGTAGAGAATGCCGCCTCAGTAAAGGTACTGCTAAACCGAACAGCACTGCAATCAAGCCACCAATTAGCAGCCCGAAATCGCGCAAGCCTTTTTTGTCGAGTTTTTTAATTTCGTCGCTCATTAGAAATGGGGAGTTGGGAATTGGGAAATGGGGAATGGGGAATTAGTTATTAGTTATTCGTACCAACAAATAACTAATAACTAATAACTAATAACTAATAACTAATGACTCATGACTAATCTAGTTCAAATTCGTTTTTCCAAGCATCATCTTGTTTCCAAGGAATTTGTTCGGACTTGGGAAGCAAGTAATTTTCCAAAACCAGATAGTCCATTTCGGTTCGCATGAAACAGCGGTAAGCATCTTCGGGAGTGCAAACAATGGGTTCGCCTCGGACGTTGAAAGACGTATTTACCACAATTGAACAGCCCGATCGCTCTTCAAAATGACTGATTAAGTCATAGTAGCGAGGATTGGTTTCTTTGTGAACAGTTTGGATGCGAGCCGAGTAATCGACGTGGGTGACAGCCGGAATTTCCGATCGCGGAATGTTGAGCTTTTCAATGCCAAACAACTGCTCTTGTTCGGGAGTCATCGGAATGCGGAGACTGGACTTGACAGGTGCTACCAATAGCATATAAGGGCTAGAATGGTCAATCTCGAAATAATCGGCAACTCGTTCGGCTAAGATTGACGGCGCAAAAGGTCGAAATGATTCCCGATATTTAATTTTCAGGTTCATCACGGACTGCATTTTAGCACTGCGGGGATCGCCAATGATCGATCGACCGCCCAGAGCCCGCGGCCCAAATTCCATCCGCCCCTGGAACCATCCCACCACATTTCCCTGTTCCAAAATCTCAGCCAACTGCGGCATTAATTCGGCATCGTCCAATCGGTGATAGCTAGCTTTGATAGCATCCAAATATTCGAGAATTTCTGCGTCTGTAAATCTCGGGCCCAAATAAGAGCCGCGCATTTGATCGTGACAAGTTAAATGAGCAACAGACTTCGCCACAGTTGCCACCGCTTGGTTTGCAGTGACAACTTCAGTCCTCTCCTCAACCGCTGCGTTTGTAGTGACAAGTTCAGTTTTGAGGGATTCTCTACTATTTGCTGTCGAGTTGGCGCTCACAGTGCGAGTTTGTTCGCAATACTGATACCAAATCGCCAAAGCCGCACCCAAAGCACCGCCAGCATCTCCCGCCGCCGGCTGAATCCAAATATCTTTGAAAATACCTTCCCGCAAGAGTCTGCCGTTAGCAACGCAGTTGAGAGCAACGCCGCCGGCAAGACAAAGATAATCGACATCCAATTCTTTTTTAACTGTTCTACAAAGCCGCAAAACAACTTCTTCGGTAACAACTTGAATGGAAGCTGCAATGTCCATTTCTCGCTGAGTCAATTTTCCTTCAGCTTGACGTGGTGGCCCTTCAAACAGTTCGTCAAACTTCTTGTTTGTCATGGTTAAGCCAACAGTATAGTTGAAATAATCCATGTCCAAACGGAAAGTTCCGTCATCTTTGAGGTCGATTAAATAGTTGAGAATCTTGTCTACATACTTGGGTTCGCCGTAAGGAGCTAAACCCATGAGTTTGTATTCGCCAGAGTTGACTTTGAAGCCGGTATAATACGTGAAAGCTGAATAAAGCAAACCCAAGGAGTGGGGAAAATCGATTTCCCACTGAGGTGTCAGTTGGTTCCCGTCTCCCAACCAAACCGAGGTTGTTGCCCACTCGCCCACGCCGTCTAGGCACAAAACGGCTGCTTTTTGAAACGGGCTGGGGAAAAATGCCGATGCTGCGTGGGATTGGTGGTGTTCGGTAAATAGCAGAGATGGCAGTTTATTCGTTTTGCAGTTTGCTATTGCTGCCAAATCTCTTTTGAGCATGGTTTTGAGGTAAAGCTTTTCTTTGAGCCATATTGGCATGGCGGCTAGGAAAGAGCGAAAACCTTGGGGTGCGTAGGCTAAATAGGTTTCGAGAAGGCGCTCGAATTTGACTAAAGGTTTGTCGTAAAAAACTATTTGATCGAGTTCCCGCAAATCTATGTTCGCTTCTTTTAAGCAATAAGCGATCGCATTCTTAGGGAATCTGGCGTCATGCTTTTTGCGGGAAAATCTTTCTTCCTGCGCTGCTGCTATAATTTCTCCGTCGCGAATTAAGGCTGCGGCGCTGTCGTGATAGTACGCCGAGATTCCAAGTATGTTCATCGCTCTCCTCACAAATCGCAATGCGTTTGCTTTTGACTATTTAGAATAGCTAACGATTATAGCTGTTTCAGTGCTGATTGGGAATTGAATTTTGCGATCGCCTCTAATTTTACCTGGATCGATGTCGGTGGGCCGCCGGAGGACGATCGGCTGTTAGAGAGCATTTAAGCTAACGCCGGCTTATCCTGCGCCCCCAAGCTCTGAAGTAAGTGACCACCGGGAATTGATAAAATTCACCTACCAACCACAGCACAATGCCTAAATGGGACAAAAAAGCTAAGCCTGTCCAAGCTACGGGCAGCCACGACAACCGGCTGCCGGGAACCGGGGGAAAATAGTAAGCTGAAAGTCCCAGCAAGGTAGTGGGAAGGAAAATTAGACCGATCGCTGCTGCAAAATAGGGCCATCCGAATTCTACGCCTTCGAGGTGGGCTCCTATCCACTGTTTGCCGTTCCAGTGCCAAGTTACGGGCGGTTGGCGATCGGCCATTTCGAGCGATTGTCTTTCAACGCTGGCGGTATAAATGTGCTGGCAGAAGTTGCAAGCTAGGGCGTCCATCAGCGCTAGGGTGGAAATTTGACCGGTGCGGCACACGGGACAGGGATATGTATCTTGAGGGTTGAAAGGTCGGGTTGATTTTTTGAAAATCTGCATAGATCAGGCTGTTTGTCAAGAGATTGAGCGATCTTAACAAAGTACAGAGATTATGGGTTGGCTAATGGCGGTTTTTGTATCTAGATTGTTGGTGATTTAACAGGTTTTTTCACGCTTACCTGTCCCAGGGGTTAATGCAGTTTCACGGTGGATGATTGGGATTAATTGCGGTGATTGTTGCTGTACCGAATTCTGGCTCCTGCCCAGTGAAGTTTTTCCCTCAAAGTGTTGAAATAAGAATAGTTTTCCCGCAAAATGATAAACTTGGCTTCGCAGTCTGCCCTCCGCACATCTACGCGCTGTCCTGGCCAAATTGCAGTACCTAAAATGCCGTCTGTCCAGAGTTTGGTACTGAGTTCGTAATCTGCTAAAGGCCAAATGCTGACGACTGAACCGGGCGGTAGTACGATCGCCCGACTGGATAAACTCAAAGGGCAAATCGGAGTAACTGCGATCGCCTCCATTCCCGAGTGCATAATCGGCCCGTTGGCAGATGCAGTGTAGCAAGTCGAACCGGTGGGAGTTGCCACAATTAAACCGTCGCCTTGATATTGATCGACGACTTCGCCGTCAACTTCCATTTCTAGAATACAGCTCGGCATTCGATCGGCTGAAGCAGGTTTGACACACATTTCATTTAGTGCCAAAAATCGATCGCTTTGGGGTTCGAGATTGCTTCTGTTTCCCTCAAAAACTGTTGCCTGCAACATCATCCGCTTCTGCACAGCATACCTGTCTTCCGAAAGTCTGTCCCAAATCTCCTCAGTATTTTGGAAATCCTCAAAAGACTCGGTTAAAAACCCCAGATGTCCCCCCACATTCGCTGCCAAAATCGGGATGCCATCTGCCGCCAAATTCCGCGCGGCAGCTAGGGCCGTACCGTCGCCGCCGAGCACCACCGCTAAATCAATTGGGCTGTTACTAGAAGCTAAAAAAACCGGATACGGGTTATCTTTCGGGCCACTGGGCCCCATTAAAACCTGACACCCGCGACTTTCTAATTGGCGGGAACACTGTTCTGCCCACCGCTGGCTGAGGGTATCTCTGGCTTTGTGGGCGATAATTACTTGTTTTAGTTGCACAACCTATCGATTTTAGATTTTAGATTTTGGATTTTCGATTGTTAGATTTTAGAGTGACCTCACAATCTATCGATTTTGGATTTTTGATTGTTAGATTTTAAGCTGAGTGAAATATCTTAAAATGTTCGATCGCACAAATTGGTTTTGGACATCAGGTTAGATTTTAAACTATTTTTGAGCATTGCGAGGCAGAGCCTGTGGATCTGCGTTACCAGGATCTGCCTGGTAAAAAGAAAGCCGGGAATAAGAAATATTATTATGACTGCATTTCCACATCTTCCTTCTTCCTTCTTCCTTCTATCCTTTACATCCGCTACATCCGTTACATCCGTTACAGAATCCGTTGCCGAACTTCCTTCACCCATCGCTGCGGCTGGATTTGGGCCGCGGCCAGATAATGCTGGAATCGGCCGCGAGTAGGCGAGAAACTGCGATCGCCCCAAAGCGGTTGAGGTGGCTGGGGTCAACAAAATAGTCGTTACGGCCCGGCCACCGCTGCGACAAGTCGCGGAAAGCGAAGCCTTTTTGCCGCGAGAGTTGCTGCATTCGCTGCCGAAACTGCTGTTCTGCCCACAGGCGAGTCCCGTCTAAGTAGTCGTCTGTGAGGGGCAAATTGACGAAAATAAGGGGAATTTTTCGAGCTTTGGTAAATGCTACAACTGAATTAAAGGCTGTTGCTTGTTTGCCTCCGAGGTTGAAGTTTTCGTAGTCGCGATCGTACTGGCCTGAAACGTAAGCGCGTTCTCGATAATAAGTGTTGGGATTGTACCTGCCCGACATAGCCATGAATCCGTTAGAGTCGATCGAATCTGCCAATTGGTTGAGTTGTCTGATGGCTACTGTTGTGCGTCGCGAGACTGGAATCAATTGTGCTTTTTGGGTTGCTGCATTCGCTGCGATCGGTTTTAACTCATATCTTGCAGCATTCTCAGCAACGGGCAAGATGCCCGTTCCACTGGACAGGAATTTGAGTGTAGGGTGGGTGTCAGCAACGGGCAAGATGCCTGTTCCACTGGACGGGAATTTGATTTTGGGGTGGGCATCTTGCCCGCCCCTGAAAGGTCGATCGACAGATGCCAATGCTTTGCGGAAAGTGTTGTTAGCGCAGGGCTGCGGGAATCTGTAACACAGCGGAATCTCGTTGGGTTCATCCAACTCCAGTTCGGGGCGAATGCCTGCTGCTAAAAGTTGGCTGCCTTCAGAATCGACGATCGAATTAAAAGTGCGATCGTCCCGGCCGCTGTTAAATCCACGCACACCATCCGCCCAGACAATCATTTGAGGCAAATGACCCGGCTTCAAAAGCCGCCGCAGTTGAAAGTCAACTACTTGTGCAGTTGCGCCGTTGACTGAAAAGTTAAATACTTTTAAGCCCGGACGGCCCCTTTGGGCCAAAGATTGTTTTAGCTGTTTGGGATCGACGCCCTGCAATGCCCGGGAACTCCCGACAATCAAAACATCTGGTGGCCCGACCGCAGCAACGTAGGATAGGTAAAGTTCTAGTTGTTCGTTTAGCAAATCGCTGCTGAAGCTGACTGTACTGGCTTGCGATCGGGTTGTGCCCGCTTGCTGCTGGGAATACACCAGATTTCTCATGTACTCGATTACTTTTTTCTCCGCAAACGCCCGTCTGGGACTGCCGGGGGGAACCGCTTGCATCCAAGCGACGGCCTGCACCCACAGGGCGGCTACTTCGTCCCAGTCTTGTTTTGAATTGGCTGATTGAGCCAAATTAGAAGCTTGGGTCGCAAAGTTAACTGCCTCCGTGAAGCCATCGTTTTGGGGGCATGAAGCAGCGCTGAGGGATTTTTGGGTTTGGTTGGCGTTTTT
Source organism: Microcoleus sp. Pol14D4 (assembly GCF_036701245.1). Lineage (NCBI taxonomy): Bacteria > Bacillati > Cyanobacteriota > Cyanophyceae > Oscillatoriales > Microcoleaceae > Microcoleus > Microcoleus sp. Pol14D4. Next base: position 32,296 of record NZ_JAUBQM010000034.1, on the reverse strand, counting down.
AGCTAACAGAGGCGTTGACGACTGCGCTAGGGCTGGGGATTCTTCGATCGAACCAGAAGCCGCTGCGGTGTTGGGCGGCTTGGGAGGCGAACATCCGACTGTTAGCGCGAACACGGCAGCAGCGGCGCAGGTACGTTTTAAGATGCTGGTACTGAGGCTAGCAATGTAGCGGCGAATCATACAGCTTTCACCGTGGGCAAAATATTACTAGATATTACCGCAAACTGCCTTTCGTCTCCAGCCTCGATCGTGACGTTAATTGCCTATTTATGCATGGGATTCGATGACGGCTTCGGCTTGCAAGGCGATCGACCTCAATTTATCCAATGTATCCTGGTTCGCACTCTCCCACAACCCCCGCTGACGAGCTTCTAGCAATCTTTCCGCCATATCTCGCAGTGCCCAAGGATTGTTTTCTTGAATAAATGCCTGCACTTTCTCATCAAAAATGTAAGCCTCTGCGATTCCTTCATACATAAAATCCTCTACACAATTTGCCGTAGCATCGTAAGCGAACAAAAAATCAACAGTTGCTGCAATTTCAAACGCGCCTTTATAACCGTGTCGCATCGCACCTTCTATCCATTTCGGATTTACCGCCCTACTGCGATAAACCCGTGCAATTTCTTCCCGCAGTTGCCGCACTTTCGGATTTTCGGGAATCGAGTTGTCGCCGAAATAGGTTTCAGGATTTTTGCCTTGCAAATTGCGGATTGCGGCAGTCATTCCGCCTTGGAATTGATAATAATCATCCGAGTCGAGGATGTCGTGTTCCCGGTTGTCTTGGTTTTGCAGAACTATTTGCATTTGGCCGAGGCGTTGTTCAAATGCTTCGGGTGCAGAACATCCCCATTCACTCTGTTTAACTCCTGCTACATCTCCCGGCAAATTTGAGGAACTAGAGGAGGTATAGGCGTAACTGCTCCAATTAATGTAAGCTTTTGCTAAATCGCTGTCGTCTGTCCAGTTTTGAGCTTCAATTATGCCTTGAAGTCCTGCGCCGTAAGCACCCGGTTTTGAGCCAAAGACTCGAAATTGCGATCGCCCTTGCGCCTCTTCCTGACTCAAACCTGTAGATTCCCAATACAAAATCTCTTCCTTAACTTGTGCTGCTAAAGGGTTGTCTTCTGCCGATTCGTCTAAATCTGCCACAGCTTTTACGGCACTGTCAAACAAATCAATTAAATTAAAAAAAGCATCGCGGAAAAAGCCAGAAATTCGCAAAGTAACATCAACCCGCGGTCGCCCCAAAACAGAAACTGGCAAGATTTCAAAATCTACAACCCGGCGCGAAGGGCCATCCCAAACTGGTTGAACTCCTATCAGCGCCAAGGCTTCGGCGATGTCGTCTCCCCCCGTCCGCATGGTGGATGTTCCCCACACTGACAAACCCAAAGTTTTCGGATATTCGCCGTTTTCTTGGGTGTATCTTTCGATTAAAGTTTCAGCAGCAACTCTGCCAACTCTCCAGGCGGTTTCTGTGGGAATGGCGCGGATATCTACTGAGTAAAAATTGCGACCGGTGGGCAATACATCTGGCCGACCGCGAGTGGGCGCGCCGGATGCGCCGCTTGGTAGGTGCCGCCCATCTAACCCGCGCAAAAGGTTGGTAATTTCTTGGTTTGTTTGGAGTAGGGAAGGTAAAAGATAGTTATTTATCCAGTCTAATTCGTGTTTAGTTGCTTCTCCGGTTTGGGAATTTATAACCGCAGATGAACGCGGATGAACGCCGATGTTTTCGATTAAGTTATCTACTAATTTAGTGGCTTTTTCTTCGAGTTCTGCTGTTAAATCGCCTGCTGTGCGGTGCTGAATTATCGAGGTTGGATCGCAGGTTAAAGGGTCGAAATCGTAGCCTGAGTCTTCTGCTAGGGCGCGGGTTAAGCCCGATCGCCCGTTGGTGGGATGGCGGGCGATCGCAATTATCAAATCTCTCAACTGTCTACCTTCGGGACACTGACCGAAAATGTGCAATCCGTCGCGAATTTGGGATTCTTTGAGTTCGCAAAGATAGCCGTCTGTACGGGTGATAAATTCTGTAAATTCTGATTTATTTAGTTGTATTCCTAAGTCTTTATCTAAGTTTTCTTTGTTGGTGAGGGCGAGAATGCGATCGCGAATCATGGGCAATCTGGACGGATCTAAACTTTGGGCTTCGCAATATTCGTCGATTAAGGTTTCTAACTGCTGCAAAGGCCCGTAGAGTTCGGCGCGAGTCATCGGCGGTGTCAGGTGGTCGATAATCACAGCTTGCGATCGTCTTTTTGCTTGGGAACCTTCCCCCGGATCGTTGACAATGAAGGGATAAAAATTAGGCATCGCGCCTAATGCCACTTCTGGATAACATTTGTTAGACAATGCTATACTTTTACCGGGCAGCCATTCTAAATTGCCGTGTTTTCCCGCATGAATTATAGCGTCAATTCCAAACTTTTCTCGCAGCCAGTAATAGTAAGCTAGATAATTGTGAGTGGGTTCTAAGTCTGGGGCGTGATAATTTAATGCGGGGTCAAGTTCGTATCCCCGCGATGGTTGAATTCCTACAAATACATTACCGAACTGAATCCCCGGAATCGGAAAAGACGTATTGTTACTTATAAAATCTTGTGCATAGCTTCCCGGAAGCCCCCATCTTTTACAAATCCCATCTTGCACTTCTTGCGGCAAACTAGCAAAATATCCTTCATATTCTGCCAAATCCAAAAATTGATGAACAGGCCGCAATTCGCGTCCTTCCGGGTCATTTGTTACGCCAGAAGTCAGGAGTTCAATTAACTCGTTGCCGCTAGCTGGGATGTTTTCAATTTGATAGCCAGCTTGCTGCATAGCTTTGAGGATTTCGACACAGCTAGCGGGCGTATCTAAGCCGACACCGTTGGCTAAGCGGGCGTTGCGAGTGGGGTAATTTGCTAGAATTATGGCGATGCGTCTGTTGGCGGCTGGGGTTTGTTTCATCTTCACCCAATTCGCGGTTAAATCTGCTACAAATGAAATGCGATCGCCCGCTGCTACATAGCCTACTACATCTGTTTCTAATTCGCTGTTCCAAGTCTGTACCGCTTTAAAAGAAACAGCCCTAGTAATGATTTTTCCGTCTACTTCCGGCAATGCTACATTCATCGCCACATCCCGGGGCGAAAGTCCCTGAAGTTCCGTTTCCCACTGTTCCAAACCGCCACCGCTGAAGATTGCTTGCAATACAGGAACGTCTAAGGATTTTAAGCTGTTTTGTTCCGGTTCTTGGCTGCTAAAACCGGAGACTGCAAAACTTGTGGTGTTCAGCAATAATTGAATAGGTTCTGATTCTTTGGGCTGGAAATATTCCAGCAATTCTATTTGCAAATCTGGTTCCCGCAAAGAAGATACAAAGACGGGAACGGGGACTAAATTCCGCTCAGATAGAGCTTGACAAAGTGCATCAATTGGTGCTAAGTTTCCTGATAAATAATGAGCGCGATAAAATAAAATTCCTACTTTAGGTTTAGAATTGATGTCCCCGTGTCCGCAAGTTGGGGACGAGTCAATTGGCTTTTTCCAATCATAAATTCCGACGCGGGAAACTGTTTGAGGTAGGGGCGGATTATAAGCAGTTTTCAGGCAAGTATCGGCGGCAAACTTGAGTGCGTTAACAAAGTTTTGAACTCCGCCTTCTGTGAAATAGCGCCAAAGTTGATTGACTGCTGATAGCGATACATTTGAATGGCTGATTAAATCTGGATCTGGACTGTCTTCTCCCGGCATTACAATCAGTGCTGCGTTAGTTTTGTCCACAGTTTCTCGCAGAATTTCTAACCCGTAAGACCAATAAGAACGCCCTCCTAACAGTCTTAAGATTATGACCTCGGCGCGTTCTAAAACTTCCTCGGCATAAGTATCAATTGTTAGTTGTTGCTGCAATTGAAGCAGGTTGACTGCGCGCACTTTGGGGAATGCTGCGGGCATTTTGGATGCCGCCGCTGCGAGAGTTTGAATGTCCGTGTCAGCAGCACTAATAAATACTATTGGTGCTGGGGTTTGCTGAATAAAAATTACTCCTTCTGCTTGAGGGTTCCAACCTCCGGGTGTGGCTGCTATTTTGTGCATTAATTTTTTTTATGTTAATAAATAGTGAGAGAAAGTGCGATCGCCTTGAGTATAACATGACTTATACATCAATAGAAGCGAGGACGTGTTTCCCAACCCGGACATTCCCCCCAACCGAGAGAGGGCGGGCACGGGGGCACCGCCCCTAGATTCAGGGGGAGAATGAGCGTCTGAGTCCCGGAAATCTCAACCTATAAACTGATAAATAAAACTCCCAAAATCATTATTCCCGCCCCTAATAATCTTTCTTGAATATCTTTTTCCTTAAAAATGAAATGACCGAACAATACACCCATTAACAGGCTAGTACGCTTAATCGCGATCACTCGCACTACGAAAGTTAATGTCAAAGCTTGCATTTGAAAAATTATTCCAGTAGCATTGATAAACCCCATAGCAGCTAGCATTGGTAATTGTTTGAGAATTTGTCGCCCTGGATTTGGGGTTTTGTACAATAAAACTGGCAGTAGCAAAACACTCATTGTACTAAACAAAGAGAATACCCAAAAAATAGGGTAGGAATTTGTAACTCCTATTTTGTCAAAATTTGCGGCAATACTCCATAGAAATGCGACGATTAACATCAATTTTGGCCCTGGTTCATGCAGAAGTGCTTTGAATGGAGCTAAATATCCTTTAGATTTCTCTTTGATATTTAATAAATAAGAGCCTGCTACGATTAGTAAAATGCCAATATAATCAAAAAGTGTGGGATATTCACCGACAATTAACGGTGAAGCTACCAACATGAATAATGGTGTCAAAGCTAGCAGCGGTAGTGTCAGGGATAAATCAGATACTTTGATGGCTTTGATGTAGAGGAGGGCTGTGACAGCGTTGATGCTACCTCCGATTAATAGGGCGAGCCAAAATTGAGAGTTTAATGGCGGAATTCCTGTATATAATACCCAGGGAAGCAAACAGATGACTGAAAAAAATGAGAGAGACCAAGCGACGACATATTCGTCACTTTTTTTGAGGTTTTGTTTGCCAAAAACGTCTTTGACGGCTTCAAAGAAAGCGGTCAAGATTCCAAAAATTAACCAAGTCAACCTAAATATGCGCTCCTGACTCGCTCGTCGTTTAGCAAATCCGCTCCAATACCTGTGAGGGTAATATTACCAGCTTCTAGTACGTAACCCCGATCGGCAATTTGCAGTGCTAAACTGGCGTTTTGTTCGACTAAGAGGATTGTAACGCCTGTGGAGCGGAGGTTTTGAATAATGGCAAAAATTTCTTTGACGATCGCAGGTGCTAACCCTAAACTAGGCTCGTCTAATAATAGCAGCTTCGGGCGACTCATCAGAGCGCGAGCGATCGCCAACATTTGCTGTTCCCCGCCGCTGAGGGTTCCTGCTAGCTGGCGGCGCCTTTCTGCTAGGCGCGGAAATATCTCAAATTGGCGCTCTAAATCGGCTTTTACTGCTGCCGAGTCCGATCGAATATAGGCCCCCAATTCCAAGTTAGTTAAGACCGTTTGCTGCGCCAAAACCCGCCGTCCTTCTGGACTGTGGGCGATTCCCAATTTCACCACTTCGTGAGCTTGGCGGCGGCTAATATCCCGCCCGCTATAAAGAATTTGTCCTTGTCGCAAATTTACTATTTTAGAAATCGCTCTCAGGGTGGTACTTTTGCCCGCACCGTTGGCACCGATGAGACTGACAACCTCGCCTGCATTAATCGTGAGATTAATATTTTGTATGGCTTGAATTCCCCCATAACTTACAGAAACATTTTTGAGTTCTAAGAGGATGTTTTGGGTTGTTTTGGGTGGGCTATGTTGCATTTTTTGTGAGTTGATTTTTGATGACCAAACTGTCTCTTTCCCATTCCTCCAGGGGTTGCAACCTGGCTCCTAGCTGAATTCCTCTTAAGAGGGCTGGAAGATTCATTTAAGGCTAACTATTAATTTTACTCGTTCCCCGCCAGAGCCGGGAAACATTTACAATTTCTACGTTTCATCTCCCAAATAAGCCTCAATTACCGCCGGGTCATTCCTGACAACAGCAGGTTCTCCCAAAGCAATAAGCTGACCGAAATGCAAGACGGCAATTCGATCGCACAACCCCATAACTAGCGGTACATGATGCTCGATCAATATTACAGTTAAATTGAATTGTTGGCGTACTTCTCGGATAAATTCGCTTAATTTGTGCTTTTCACTGGGATTCATCCCTGCTGCCGGTTCATCTAACAAGAGTATTTGCGGTTCTAAGGCTAAAGCGCGGGCAATTTCTAAGCGCCTCTGATCGCCGTAGGCCAAGTTTTTGGCTTGTTCGCCCGCGCGATCGCCCAATCCGACTAAATCCAACAATTCTAAGGCTTTTCGCTGGGTTTTGCGTTCCATTGCGTTAGATGCTGGCAAGCCGAAAATCCCCGCCAGCACGGATAAAACAGGATTGCCCGATCGACTGTGGATGTGTCGCGCGATCGCCACATTTTCCACAGCAGAAAGTTCCCCAAATAAACGGATATTTTGAAAAGTTCTGGCAATACCTTTATTAGCAATTTGATAAGGCTTCAATTGGGAAATATTTTCATTTTGATAAATCAGGTTGCCGCTAGAAGCAGGTATCAGTCCAGTCATTAGATTAAATAGAGTTGTCTTGCCCGCACCGTTAGGGCCAATTAATCCAAAAATTTCGTGTTTTTCAACTGTAAAAGATACGTTGTTTACAGCAATTAAACCACCAAAACGACGAGTTAATCCTTTGGCTGCTAAAACAGGATTGCTTGTTGAGAGGGTAAGGGGTTCGGAAATCATAAACACATCATAGAACGAATATAAGATATCTATAGCAATCCTCGCATCATTTGTGAATTTCTTACTCCCGAGCGAGCGGGTTCGGGGAGGGTTGGGGTGGGGTAAAAAAATTACGACTCCTGCAAGGATTCCTATAATTATGCCTTAGACTGCGGAATGTTCTTAAAGTGGCGCTTTTTAAGCAGTATTTAGGGCGATCGATTTCACCACAGACAAGAACAAATTTAGATCGCCCGGAGTCCTGAAACAGTTTGATGAGAATGTATACACAATTATTCAAATGGCTGAGACGGCTCATCAAATACAAGGATTCTGGCCCATGACGAAGCACTACCGACAAAGATTAGTTGCCGTAATTGCCCTCTCGTTTCTATCTTTCACATCGCCTTTGCTGTTGACTGGCAATGCTGCGGCTGGAATTAAGGACGAACCCACAGCTAATCCCAAACAGATTGCCTTCCTCACCGAGAAGTTAAATATTAACGATGAAACGGCACTTGATGCAGCTATTAAGCTGTTACGAAAAATAGGTGAACCAGCCATCCCTGATTGGATGGAAGCTTTGCAGGATCAGAATTTGTCAGTCGGCCAGAGTGCTGCTGAGGTTCTAAGACAAATCGTTCTTCCTGCTATTCCTGCCTTTGTCAAAACCTTGAAAGACTCAGATGTGCCGGTTGGTGCAGAAGCTAAAACTACGCTGCCGCAGCTAATTCTGATGCTGAAAGACTCCGATGCAACTGTGCGTAGCCGTGCAGACTATGCTTTGGGAAGGATGGGTGCAGAAGCTAAAACTGCTGTGCCACACCTAATTCTGATGCTGAAAGACTCCGATGCAACTGTGCGTAGCCGTGCAGCAAATGCTTTGGGAAGGATGGGTGCAGAAGCTAAAACTGTTGTGCCGCAGCTAATTCTGTTGCTGAAAGACTCCGATGCAAAGGTGCGTAGCCGTGCAGACTATGCTTTGGCAAGAATGCGTGCAGAAGCTAAAACTGCACTGCCACAGCTAATTTTCCTGCTTCAAGACTCCGATGCAACTGTGCGTAGTAGTGCAGCCAATGCTTTGGGAAGTTTCGGTGCAGAAGCTAAAACTGCACTGCCACAGCTAATTGTCTTGCTGAAAGACTCAGATGCAACTGTGCGTAGTAGTACAGCCTCTGCTTTGAATAAAATCCGTGCAAAAGCTTAAACTGTACCGCCGCAGCTAATTGTCTTGCTGAAAGACTCCAATCTAAATGTGCGTAGTAGTGCAGCCTCTGCTTTGAATAAAATCCGTGCAAAGGTTAAAACTGTTGTGCCGCAGCTAGTGGCTGTTGACAAGGTGGAATTTAGAGTAAAATTCTGACAGAATCGGCGCTGATTATAGGAATATGTACATTAGCCAACCCGACCCGGATATTTGCCAACAAATCCGTGCGTTTGATGAACAATGTCAGGCTTTTACTTTCGTGAGGTCGGGAGTGGAGGGCGATCGAGCTTGGTGTTATTTCAAGAATGCTGTGCCGTCGCCAACTACCAGAGAAGACCGGAATTCTAGTATTAGACCGAGGTGGTAACAGAAAGAGGGAAACGAAATGTTTTTAACGTTTCCCTTTGCAAGGTCAGCATTTCAACGGTCTAAAGTTCTGGTTGAGTGACTGCAACTAGCCTTTGTAATCTTACCAGTCGCTTTCCCCAGTCCGTTCCAATCGCCTTGTTAGGTCGCTTTCGACAATCTTTCCTCCCAAGTTGCGACCAAAAAAGCTGCCATTGAACCCGCCAAGTTGACAGCAAGTGCAGCGTGTCGAGGAGAAGGTTTAATAGCTTGTTTCCCTTTACCATGAGCATCACTAAGCTTATTACGTAAAGTACCAAGTCCTGAAATCACACTCTGGCAACCACCAAGAATTTGTTTGAAAACCTCTTCTTGATGTTGTTGAGGAGCCAGATTAAGTTGCTTAGCAGTTTCATAATATAGTTTAGGCAAATCATCTTTATCACTATGATAAATGCCTGCTTCATCCAAAATGTGTTTACAAACCGATTCGATTAATGTACGCGCCATAGTAATCGCTGCTTCTGGATCGGGATTTCGGCGTTCAAGAGCTTTTTGCCAAGCAATATGAACCTGTTCTGTATCGAAATTGATCAGAATGGCGGAAATATCATCATCTGCTGGTTGAGCCACAATAATATTTTGCTCTATAGACGCAATCAATGAACCAAATTCTTCCCATATAAATATCCTTCGTTCTTGGTAGGTATCGAACTTTGCTTTAATAAAACCCCAGAATTTGGAGAGTTCGTCGCAATTTCTAACAAATTGAGGAAGGCGCTCTCTGAGTGCGCTATTTCTCAATAACTCTAAACGGAGTTTACTGTATTCCCGCTCACTGGGATCGCCACCTGTCGCACGAGCAATAAATATCTCTTGGAGTTGCCGTACTTTATCTAAGCGTGTCATCATCGTTTCTAGAAGCTGAATTCTAACCTCAACATTCTAACCTTTACTAACTCAAATTTTCCAATTAACTGTCAAGCTTAACATCGTATATCTTTATTTTCATCTTTTTTGTAATTCCTCACTAACTACAACTATTAAATATGGTGTTCCCAAGGATCGCCATTTAGCGAAGATTCCCGGTGCCAAAAATACTGAAATTATGCCGCAAGAAATAACATCGCGCTATAATATTACAATTGCCGTACCGCTTCAATCTCCTCAAGCCGTCTCGCCTGGGTAATCTTATGACGATGTACGTACCGGATTCGCAGCCTTCGCAAACAAAAGTCCTCCCTACGATGTATGATTTACCCAGTGAAGACCCGGAGGAACCCGGTTTGCCTGACGAATTCCACGAGTTTCAACCCGAACTGCTGCGTCTAACCTGCCGCCCCGCCAACCATCCGCCCGAACAAATATTTATAGCGACAGACCTTAATCTCTACTACGATTCTAACCATCTCAATTGGTACAAAAGACCTGATTGGTTTGTCGTCTTGGGGGTTCCGAGATTTTATCGAGGTGACGAATTACGCCTCAGCTACGTGATGTGGCAAGAAAATGTCAGTCCTCTGGTAGTAGTGGAACTGCTGTCACCTGGAACTGAAGAGGAGGATTTAGGAATCACAGAAGAATCACGAAATAAACCGCCTACTAAGTGGCGAGTTTACGAACAGATTTTGCAGATTCCTTACTACTTTGTTTTCAGTCGGTACAACAATCAACTGAGAGTATTTCGTTTGATTGGCAATCGTTACCGCGAACAAGTTTTAACCGAACCCAGATTCTGGATACCGGAATTAGAATTAGGTATAGGTTTGTGGGAAGGTTGTTATCAAGGTTGTTCGAGATTGTGGCTGCGTTGTTACGATGTCAGTGGCGATTGGGTTCTGACTCCAGAGGAGTTTGAAAGGCAGCGAGCCGAATTAGAAAGTCAGCGAGCTGAATTAGAAAGTCAGCGAGCAAATCGATTAGCCGATCGCCTCAGAGCAATGGGCATTAATCCAGAGGAGCTGTAAAATTAAGTAGCAGCATGAAATGGTGCAAGCTGCAAGCGCTGTCCATAAAAATTTATTAACTAAAAATAACTTATGCCTGAATCTACCTCACTGCGCGATCGCTACCTAGCCCTAATCGACAAAATTGTCGAAATCACCCTCAAAGGTCAAATTCGCTCCAAAGAACAAGTTTATCAAATGCTGGTGCAAGACATTAGTACCGGTACTGGCGAAATCTTTGAACGCTGTTTCGGCGAACGCCTTGATGCCGCCGAAAATCAACTCAGAAATGAAAAAGACGAAATCAAACAAGCAAAGGCAAATCGCACCCTCCGAGCTCTCAAAACCATCCAAGGAGAATGGGAACGCTGGCAGAAAGATAACCGCGTCGATCGCGCAATTGCATCCTCAATCCAACAAATTGTTACCGCCGAATCTAACGCCCGCCTCCTGGCATTATTGCAAGTAATCGATCCGAATAAAGAACATCCGCTGACTCTTGCTCAATTGCAGCAATTGGCAAAATCTCTGCACCAACAAATGCTGCAAACTGCCAATCCCGAAACCGAACAAGATTTGCAGCAAATCACCGCCGGCATCGCCAAAGGTTTAGAATCTTGGCAGCGTTTGGAACCGGAACTTGTGGGCTGGATTTATCAGCCGCAGCAGCTAGGATTTGCCGGTAGTCCCGAACAAAATGGGCCTTGGGCTTTTTGGGCAAAAAAAGTTAATAGTCCCTTTCCCCAGGCTCTGTTGAATACTATTGCGCTTGGTGAATCTGTAGTTCAATTCGCGGCAAAAGAATCGAATTTAGATTTAAGAATATTGGTGGAATTGGCGATTATTTTGCAGTGCTTGCAGCGGGCGTTGGCGACATGGTTTGACAAGCAAGTTTACGATTCCAAAGTGTCAACAAAAGCTTCAATTTCTACTTACATTACTTTTGCGGTAATTTGGAGTCAGCTAGCTAGTGGGTTTAATAATTCTACCAAGAGCGGCGAGCAGTTGGCAAATGCTTGTTTTCAAGTAACTTTGCAAATTTTGCGGGCTTTTTCTCAGCGGGAATACTTTCCCCTTTACGGGGGAATTTTTGCTTCGTTTGATGGTAAAGCCCTGCGACATACTTTGGATTATTTAGACGAACCGCTGCGGCGAGTTGAAGGCACTCAGGCAAAAGCTCGGATTCTGACGCTTTTGGGTTATTCGATGCAGGCGGCTGGGGCCTACGAGCGATCGCTCTTGCTGCACAAGCAAGCGCTGGAAATTGCCCGTACTGAAGGAGACAAAGCTTGCGAAGTGGCCAATCTCAATCACATCAGCCGCAACTATGTTGCTCAAAAAAATTATCAGGAAGCGATTAATTACAGCCAGCGGGCTTTAATTATGGCACGACAAGCGGGAGAGCGACAAGGCGAGGCAAATGCTCTGGCTAATTTGGGTTACAGTGAAGTGTTTCAAGCGCGGCAGTTGGAGGAGGTGGAACCAGAGATTTACGAAAGTGCGATCGGTTATTTGGAACAAGGTTTGTTGCTATCGGAAAAATTGGGCGATCGCCAAAGTCAAGCTTTTTGTTCCAGCAGTCTCGGTATCGCTAAAATCGCCCTGGAAAATGCTGAAGCTGCGATCGAATATTTGCTCAAAGGTTGGCAAGCAGCTCAATTCTCAGGGGATTTATATTTGCAAGGTCTGAATTTGGCTTACTTGGCTCAAGCTTATTACAGAATCAACTCACTAGAAAAAGCGATATTTGCGGGCAGTTTGGGGATGTATACTTTGGAGCAAATTGGTGCGATGGAGTGGCGTCAATCGGCTGGTTTGTTGACAATTTTGCAGGGTCAAATGGGGGCGGAATCTTTTAAACAATCTTTGGCGAAAAGTCGAGCGAATATCATTCCGGCGATCGGTGTTGACGGCTACGATTACATCCCGGAGTTGCTGGAAAAATATCAGCAATCTATTTAACTCTTTGTGCAACAGGCGGGAAAGCCTGTTGCTGAGAGGGTTTAAGGTGTAAGTTCTAACTCACCGAAAATCACCATTATCAATCAGTCTTTCATGAACGGGCTCTCCTGCCCACTCCACAACCAAATTTAAGTCTTTGTGGAACAGGCATCTTGCCTGTTCCTGGATGTTTTTATGCACCCCAACCTCCAAATAATTAATGCTCAACTATCACCGGTGTGCCAACTGCGACTTTCTCAAATAAAGCCTGTGCGTCTTTATCAAACATCCTGACGCAGCCGTGAGAAGCCGCCCCCCCGATCGACTCTGGATTCGGAGTACCGTGAAAACCAATCACATTCTTGCCATCCGTCCAAAACCCCATCCACCTACTCCCTAATGGATTGTCTGGCCCAGCAGGAATAAGTTCTCCTGTCCAAGGATTTTGCCAAACAGGATCTTTGATCATTTGAATAACTTTAAAATTGCCTGTAGGAGTTTCCCACCCGCCTTTTCCCACAGCAACTGGGAAACTGGTTTGCACCTTATTCTGTCGGTAAACATAGACGCGGCGTTCTCGCAATTTCAGGACTAAACGCACTTCCTCAATAGGATTTACCGCAGGCTTTGGTTCCTGGGGAATATAACGAAATGGTTCTCCCAGGGGCGGCAGTTCTGGGGTTCCGAGATTCGGCGATTGTGTCTCGGATGTGGCCCGCTGCGCTGCGATCGCACTCTTACTTGAATTAGCCACCACTTCGGCAGTCGCCTGCTGCTGTAGGCCCACCGACAGCGCGGCGGCACTCAAGCTCAGTACAATTAACTTGTCAAACAAAAATTTGCTCTTCACCATTGTTTTGTTCGCTAAACTCCTCACCAGCATTTCCTACAAAGTTCCTATCTAATTATCCGCCAACTGCACCCGATGAGAAAAATTTTGAGATGGCTTTTTGAGGGGAACTGCGCTGCACAGTTTTTAGTTAAAATTCCACAACTGATAGCTTGTAACTCAACACAAAGCTTAGGCAATAATACTAAAACCACACTGTTTTTATAAGCGGCTCAGTGGAGTTACGCAATAGAATGTCGTGAGAAAACCCGGTTTATGCGTAAATCTTGCCAGAAAATGATTAAATTTTACCTCCGACTAATTTGATTTTTTAGCAATGGCCGACTGGCGATCGAGTATTCAAACTATGGCGCTGCTGTATCCGGCAAGCACAATCTGTCTTTGGGTAGACTCCCCCCCAGCAACAGTTAGGTTGGCGGAAAAAAACTGCTAAGGTCGATCGAATAAACTCAATATATCACGGCAACACTCTAGAGAACCAAACCGCTGAACTTGTTGTAAATCGGGAACTTATGATGTAAAATTTAGTCTTTCAATACTTGTTCGATAATCTTTTTTTGAGATTGTCATAAATTTCCTACTCTGGGGATTAAACTGGATTAGGTATAGAGGTTGGGACTTTCGCGCTGCGGAAGCAAACCCGACCCTGAATAGCAGTTAATGTGAGGTTTCAATGCGTCTTCAGAAGATCAAATTATTGACAGGTGCAACACTGTCGGTGCTAATTTCGGCGGTCTCAGTACATCCTGCGATGGCTAACCCTGCAACTCAAATAGCCCAAACGCAAACCACCACTACAGCAAACACTAGAACCATTGTCGGTTTTGTCAAAAGTATTGTCGGCGACGTAGTAACTATTCGCGAAGAAAGCGCGCCGTACAGGACTCTCAGGATTCAAAGATGCGTCCTGAGAATTATTGGCCTAGTACCGGGAATGAAAGTCAGAGCCACAGTCGCCGGATCTCAGATACAAAATATCGCGGTGATCCCCGATTATAAGGTGGTAGCCACAACGGTTGCTCGTCCCGCAACCCCAGCACCGGCACCGCGTCCGGCCCCAGAACCGCCACCGCGTCCGGCTCCTCGTCCGGCCCCGGCTCCGGCTCCGATTCCGGCTCCCCGTCCAATTCCGGCTCCGGCTCCCCGTCCGGCTCCTGTGAGAGGACTTTGGTAGAGCTAGGTTATACGATTTAGATTTTCGATTGAAGATTGGCAATGACAATCAAGCAATTCGATCCGAGACCCTTGGATTCATTCGTGGGGTCGCTTTCTTCAATTTAAAATCTAAAATCTAAAATCTAAAATCCATTGACTGATAAAGCTCAAGGTTTGGATCGCACGTCTACAGTTGTATTCTTTTTTGCAACTGGTATCAGTAAATGGAATTAAGCCACCGCGCCGGCGGTGGCTTAGCTGTTTAATACCAGTTAGAATAATAGAATTGTCCAGCAATTGTTTAGAAATCGCTGCTATGTATTACCTGCGTTTCTTGCTGCTAATTCTGCTGTTGCCGGTGATTGCGTGCGATCGAGCTACAGATGCGATCGCCCCTGCTGTGGGCGACAACGGCCCCCTGTCGCAAATTCCCTCCCGTGCACCGCTGGTAAATGTTGGGACAAATCAAATTGTACCGACCAAACCGCTGTCGCCGCAGCCAATCCGCATTGTTGCAACTTCTTTGCCGCAGCCAGGAGCCAGCCAAAGCGCCTCAAAACCTCCTCAAGTAGTACCGATTCCCGCATCGCCAGTGCTGCGAGTGCCTCCGGGCTTTGTCGTCAACGTTTTTGCTGACAATTTAGACGCTCCCCGATGGCTGGCTTTGACGCCTACAGGCGATGTTTTGGTAACAGAAACGCGACAGAATCGGATTACACTGTTGCGGGATACCAACCGCGACGGCGTTGCTGAGGTTCGCAAAACTTTTGCAAGTGCCCAAAACGGGTTAAATATTCCCTTTGGTATGGCTTTTGCCGATCGCTATTTTTTCCTCGGGAATACCGATGAAGTCCGCCGATTTCCCTACACAAAAGGGCAAGAACAATTGACAGGTAGCGGTCAAAAAATTGCTGATTTACCGGGCGGCGGCTACAACCAACACTGGACGCGAAATGTTGTCGTTTCCCCCGACAACAGCAAGCTTTTCGTATCAGTTGGCTCGCAGTCTAATGCCGATGTAGAACCGCTGCCGAGGGCCTCTGTTCAAGTAATGAATTTGGACGGTCAGAACAAGCAAATTTTTGCTTCCGGTTTGCGAAATCCAGTGGGATTGGATTTTCACCCAAAAACCAATCAACTTTACGCAACAGTCAACGAACGCGACGGTTTGGGAGATGATTTGGTGCCGGATTACTTGACAAGAATTCGTCAAGGCGAGTTTTACGGGTGGCCTTACGCTTATTTTAAGCCTAATTTGCTCGACCCGCGCCACGCCAGAAACGGCAATAGCGATCGACCTGATTTAGCGGCTAAAACATTAATGCCAGACGTGCTGTTTCAGGCGCATTCGGCGGCTTTGGGGCTTCAGTTTTACGACGGCAAAACGTTTCCCAAAAGATTCATGAACGGGGCATTTGTGGCGTTTCGCGGCAGTTGGAATCGGAACGCTGGAACTGGTTATAAAATCGTGTTTGTACCTTTTAATGCGGCGAACGGACGCCCTCAAGGTTATTATGAAGATTTTCTGACTGGTTTTCTCACAGATCCGTCGGGTCCGAAAACTTGGGGGAGGCCGGTTGGTTTGTTGGTTTTACCTGACGGGAGTTTGCTGTTTACCGAGGAAGCGAACAACCGGATTTATCGGGTGCAGTATCGCGGCTGACGATTGGGCGATCGATTAGATCCCGACTTGTTCCAGAAGTCGGGGCTCTGGTTGTTTAGTCAGCTTCCAACCTTGCTAAGTTGAGATTCACCGGAAATTTTTTGAAAAATTAATAACCTATCTTCTTCCGCAGTTTCGCGATTTAAATCAGACAGTTCGTAATAGGAATCTTTTTCGGGAAAGTAGATTGCAGGTAAATTTTCAGGCAGGATTAAATAAGTGTTTTTCACCTGTAAATCACTGTCTATATCTAATGAATATAGAAATCCGTCAACAGGATTTACAATTAACTCGTGCAATGAAACTTGTCCCTCTATGTAAAGCTTGAGAGTTAGTTGTGCAACTCTGAAAACCAACCAGCGATTGTACAAATTATCTACATCGCACCAAGAATAAAGATAGCTATCGCCGTATTCATTCTCAAAAAGCGATAGCAGGGGGCCGTCGAAATACTCTAAAGTGACTATGCTTCTGAGAGATAAAGGAAATTTACTTAGTTTAAATCCTATTAATTGTTCCATTTTTTTGTACCTTACAATAAACAAGATGTTATTACAAATTTTGCTGCTAAATCAGCACTAGCAAATTCATGTAGACTCAAGTGACCGTTATCATCTATTTTGGAGGCAACTCCATCTGTTTTGTCGATCGATCCTGCTGCTATGTGAGTCCCCAGAGAATCGCGCAGTTTTTTTCTTTTTTTTGTTAGTTTTAAATAACGTTTTTCGGCATTTTCCCTGGTATCAAATAATGATAGCGCATAACCTTGACATCTGGTTGCTTCAGTTTCTGGTTTTAGGTGGCGCTGCGGAGTTATTATCAGCACTGGTTTAAAGTTATTAATAGATCGTTCATCGTTGGGTTCAAATACAAATCTAAAAGCCAGCATTTCTTTAGGTTCATAGTCCTGTGGCGGGCATTGAGTTGAAAGCTTATCTATATATTCTTGGTGTTTGAAACACATACAGCAGATTCCACATTTATGAAGTACACCCGCGTATCGTGAGCTTCCCCTCCCAGGACAGGGCACTGCCGTGTCCCTACATTTCACAAACCTGGAATACGCTGTATTAATAATTTTAGTAGCCTATTTGATTTTAAATTTTAATTTTTAGCCGAAAATCGCTATTTTTTATATAAATTGTAATCCGTGCTTTTGGCTGTAAAATCAGTGGTATTCCTCTTACACTATAGTATTTTTAAAATCTGTACAGCAAATAACCTGAAAATTTGGCGATCGCGCTTTAAAATCCCGAACCGGGTTGTCTCAGAAATTCTGCTTCTTCCGGGGTTGTTTCGCGTCCGAGAATTTGATTGCGATGCGGAAATCTCCCAAAACGCTGGATTATTTCCAAATGCTGCTGCGCGTATTCAATGAGTGAATCGCTGTCAGGTTCGCCGCTGAGTTGGCTAAATAGTTCGACAGATTTTTGCTGGTTTTCTAAGTTTTCGCTGTGTTGAAAAGGGAGATAAACAAATAATTTTTGTACAGTCAGCAATTCGCGATCGAAGTTATGATTAACAGCGTATTCGGCGGTGGCTAAAGCTTTGCTGTCTGTGGCGAATGCTTGAGGTGTGGCGCGAAACATATTGCGCGGAAATTGATCGAGCAGTAGAATTAATGCTAGGCAGTTTTCGGGGGAATCTTGCCATGAGTCGAGTTTACCGGAGGCGGCTAGTTCGTATTGCTGCAGAAAGCGCGATCGCACTTCGGCATCAAAATCCCCATCTTTTTCAAACCACTTGTTTTGGATTTTGCCAAACTCAGGAGACTGCGATCGACCAAACCAAAAATCTAAAACTTCATTCATTACCAATCTAGTTAGCCATTGATTATTGATGGCTATTTAGGTATCTGTAGTTGCACAAAACCTACTTGATGTGCAACTACAAATCCCAGGGATTAATTATTACCAAAGATGACTCCACCCAAACACAGGTACTTGCTTTCAGACGCTATCGAGGGTAGAGAAACAAAATTAGATTACAGAGTTTAAGCTTCCAGATTCATCTGTTATCGAGTAAATCTCAAATCTCAAATCTCAAATCTCAAATCGACTGACTTAGGAACTTTTGTTTTCAGGTGCTTAAATTTACGAACTAGCAAACAGTCTGTCCCAAGTTTTGCCTCCCACAACTCCGTCTACATGAAGGTGATTTTGCCGCTGAAATCTTTTCACTGCATCTTCGGTTGTCGGGCCGAACACGCCATCAACTACGATCGGGTGTGGGGATAAGCCCCGCGCGTTCAACAACTTTTGCAGTTTCTTCACATCGTGCCCTTTCGAGCCGCATTTTAAAATCCTTTTATGGTGTCTGACTACTGGTCGATGGCAATCATCTGTGTAGCAAACTGCGGAACCCGCTGCATAGTTTGCTCTACTTGTGCCCGTCAAAACTAATAGCGCGAGAACTGCTAGTAAATAATAAAAAGTCTGCGATCCTGCCATATTTTCCCTGTTAATTTTTCATTCGATCGACCAAACCAAAAATCTCAAACTTCATTCATTAGCAATCTAGTAGACGATTGATTTTTGATTGCAGCTTCTGTGTCTGTAGTTGCACAAAATGCGCTATCTGCACAACTACAAACCGCAGGGATTAATGATTAGCAATGATGACTTAGGAACCTTTGTTGTCCGGTGCTTAAAGTTACGAACTAGCAAACAGTCTGTCCCAAGTTTTGCCTCCCACAACTCCGTCTACATGAAGATGATTTTGCCGCTGAAATTTCTTCACTGCTGTGAGAGTTGTCGGCCCGAACACGCCATCAACTACGATCGGGTGTGGGGACAAGCCCCGCGCGTTCAACAACTTTTGCAGTTTCTTCACATCTGCCCCTCTCGATCCGTGTTTTAAAATCCTTTTATGGGGTCTGAATTCTGGTTCGTTGCAATCATCGTGCGGCGCGCAAATTGCGTCACTTGATGAAGTAGTATATGCTCCGCCACCGATGCCAGTCAAAATCAATAGAAGTAGAACTGGTATTAAAATCAAAAAAGGCGACTCCGGCTTCTTCTTAGGCGGAGGCGGAGGCGGGGGAGGGGGCGGTTTTGGCTTGCATTCTAGTGAAATAGTACCAGTACAAACTTGTTCGGACATAGTTTCCCTGTTAATTTTCTCAAGCGTATGTTGTAGGTTTGACGATCTCTTTCGAGGCTGAGAAACCGGATTTCTGGGATGGAGGCATCCAATCTAGACCGGGTTTCTGGCAACAGTCAACCGACATTCTACAATATAAGTGGCTTAACGGCAAAATCTCCGATCGTACAAGTTAAATTTTGTTGCTCTTTGGTAGCAGCAAAGGTAACAATTACTTCGCAGGCAACTGCAACTGTCATCATTACCAAGTTTCTCGCCAGCGGGTAATCGCAAACGTCATCATTCGCCGCTGAAGGAACTCGATAGTGTTGGTTCCAAATTATTTCGGAGTAATCGGCAGCTAATCCGACGTGCAGGCAGGGAAGGGAGACACCCGCACAGTAATCCTTGACTGCTTGTCGCCCGACACTGTTATCAAAAGTATCGATGACTGTGGCGCTGTTGGCTAGCAGCCGATCGGCATTTGCGGCTGTCAATTCTTTTGACTGCGCGTCAATGCTGACTCCCAAAGCGCGGTAGAGGTGGTTGGCGATAATTTTGGCTTTGAATGCGCCGATGTCCGATCGATAATAGGGTTGAGTGGAAAGGTTGCGTTCCTCGATGCGATCGCGGTCGATGACTTTTAACTGACAAAAGCCCGATCGCGCCAGACTTTCTGTAATATTCGCACCCAAAGCACCCGCCCCGCACACCGTTACCGGGAAATTTTTGATCTGCGACATCACTGCGGCACTTCTGTAAAGTTGTTCGTGAAAAAATATACTCATGGTAATCAAGAATTAGCGATTTTCGACGACTCCAACCAATGAATGCAAGTCGAAGTCTTTGTCCAATCCGCTGAGACAAATCCCCGCACTCATAACTGTCAAGTCATTTTTGGCGATCGCAGAAGTGTGGTGTTCTCCCGTTCCGCTAGTCCATTCAACCAGCCAATAATTGTCGCGATCGCCAAAATCCCGCAATTCACCGCCGCCCATTTTTAGCGCCCGCTGCAAGCGCTGTTCTGCCCGCACTTTTGGATTGAAATCTTTAATATTTCGCGACACCAATTCGTAAACTGTTCGCATTTCCGGTGTCATCCCTTTAAAGCGAACTTCTTGAGGCAAAATCAACTTTTTCAAAGCTGCTTTCAATTCCTCAGACGGCAGCGGATCGGCGCGCCTGTCAATCTCTTCAAACCACAAACAATGACCGTCCCACCGCGCAACAATTGGCTCAAACTGCGAACCTTCAGTTACTAAATGCACGGGTACGGGTTTCGCAACACCCGTGCGCTGTTTAGCATCAGATTCGTTAACAGGATAAGCCAGCCAAGTTTGCCCTTGCAGCACGCAAGCCAACTGCAAGCGAACGGGGAGGAGGAGTTGCAAATACTCGACCACTTGCGGCAAACTCGGCTCCTCAATTACCGCAGCAATTTTCTCATTTACTGGCGCAAAAATACCCCATCCTTCAAAGTTGCGTGGCTGCGGTTGAAAAGTATAAACCATTGAGCTAACCCGTATCCGCACGCTTCCCCCGCGCACGCAGGGAGCCAGGAATTGGGTATCGAGTAGCTGCCCTTCTTGGGTAGCGAGTTGGCTGAGGATTTTGCGGATATCTGCCACTGAATTGACCTCCCTTATCTTACTTTTTGTTACCTAAGACACTTTAAATTTAAGAAAATCTAAAGATTACTCAACACTATTGACAGAAATTAATCTCCTAATCTAATATTGAGCGAACCTCGCAACTTAACCTTGTAAATATCTTAAGTAAATATGCTGCAAAAGCTTTTTTCTAAGTTGGTTGTAGTCACAGCTTTGACACTTCCTCTTTTTGGCTCAGTCCAGGTAGCTAAAGCTCAAGATACCTATGGAGCTACTGCTTATTCTCCGACTTCTGACGCCACTGGTATTAGTTGGGATCATGCGACAGAGAAAGAAGCACTAAACGCAGCAGTAGCCGTCTGCAATGAACAAAGCGGAGGTGCGAACGACTGCGAACCCCTGACATCTAATAGTAATAATTGTGGAGCGATCGCAGTAGGCAAAGGAGGAGCCGGTGCGGGCTGGGGCGACGATAAAGCAGCAGCAGAAGCTCAAGCTCTCGCCGGTTGCAGCGAACTAGAGGGTGGCAGTTGTAAAGTGCAGCTTTCAGCTTGCAACAACTAATTAAACTGCTAAAAATCGGTGGAACAGGTGTATATCTGGGCTGCTCAAACAGCTTAAAAAATAGTAAACGTATGGTGTGCACTGCACACCATACCAAATACAACTCAGCTAAAATTAGGGTACGCAATGCAAACCCTACGCAGTTAATCTCCTACTTCGGAAGTAACTGCATCTGGTGGCAGCAAACTTTCTAATCTATCTTTAGACCAATATTCAGTAGGGTAAGCAAGTGCAATAATATCAGAGAGTCGAATCAGCCACGTAACTTGTCCGTAAGCATCGATATTTTCCGCCTGTTCGTTAGGGGGAACTATCACCAAAAGTTCCGCAAACTCCCCGAACAAATTAATCGGGATGCCACCGAAACTGCTATTATTTGTTTTAATCCAAACTTTGCTGCCTCGATCGAGAGCTTCTTGCAGTCGCTGGCTGAGCAAACTGGATTTTTTGACCTGGGATTTTTTGGCTTTCGACTTTTTTCCCATAGTTTTAAGAAGTTAAAGTAGTTGTATTGTGGGTTGCACAGTCCGTTAGACAGTGGGTTGAGATCGAGTGCGATCCTCTTCGAGGGCTTCGCTAACGCGGTTTGGTATTGAAACGGACAAAAGGAAAAAGGGCGATCGCCCAGTCGCTACCCCATTACTCTAGTCTATAAGAAAGTGCTGTACTGCGATCGTAATAACAATTTAATCGCAAAATCGGGAAATGACACCCGCTCAAAAAAAATGCCACTGTCGCCAAACTCCAAACCCTGGTTGGCATCAGTGATTCCCAATCTAAAATCTAAAATGGTATTACCTGCCGTATCATGTTACACAATCAGTCAACGATATCCGTGTTTCTACTGTGCCCAAATGCAGTATAATCGGCGGAATCTTCCCAAATCGTTTAAGTAAAACAATGGACTGGCGAAAGCTCATTCATCCAAACTCGAAAGCTTCAACAAATCAACCAGCAGCACCAGAAACTCGATTATCTGTAGAATTTTTGCTGGGGCTCTTTGCTGCGGGATGGACTCAACAGCAGGTGTTAGAGAAATATCCTGCACTCAGTGCGGAAAAGTTGCGCGCTGCTTTGGCTGGTGCGGATTCAAAATTAGTGTCATCCATCGCTAATCCAGAATTACAAGAAATTATCGAGCAAATTAGAGAATAATTTAAAATAGGGAAAACGCTTTCGGTTGAGGATGAAAAAAATCGAAATTTTAACAGCCTCACAGCCTTATGGAATTCCAGATACCTTTTGCAATTGAGCAAGAAACCCCTAACCCACCCTCACCAATATCAATAGACCTGCACGCGGTAGTAACTTTAACAATGCCCTGTACGCTTGTAACAATACTGGGCTTAATTTGTGAGATTTTAGAATGACCCCTCATTCATCTAAGCCACTTAGCATGGCAGAGGTCAACTTAACCCTGTTGGGGGGTTGTGCTCGCTTCTATTGCATTGGCTACCAACTTGCTCAATCCATAAGTTCAGTATTCCAGTTTGCTTGCTGTATTTTAGTATCTAACTCCCGATACTGTCTAGACATTCGATCCATTTGCGTTTGCACTTCACCAACATCGATCGTACTGAAAAATTTGACTTCCGATCGACTATAGCGGTCTTGCCTCAAAGCGCTTGCGTCAACTACAGAATTGTAGATGCCGCGCTTGAGGGCGAGAGCATCTCTCTTGGCTAAAGCATCCGATAAAGTCACTCCATCTTCCAGAATTGTCAGCGAATTAGTCTTGTTAATTTTCTTAATTAAGTCTTCCAGTTCTTGCACCCCTGCATCAACTTCGCTCATCAGTGCTTGAGGATTTTCGGCAGGTTCTTCTCCTTCCTGTACTTTAGCACTTCTTGTCAATCTGCCTCGCAGTTGTTCCATTCTTTTTTGACAGTCAGCTCTTAAAATTAAAGCTTCAGCTAGTTTCATAGTGTGTTCTCCTTCAGATCGGTGCAAATTTTGGCTATATAATAAGTAAGGTGTGCAGTCCACACCCTACATTTTACTTGTCATCCCTCACAGGCAGCGACGTATCCAGAATTTCCATCAACAATTCCAGCCGCGAAGGACGACTCAACATCGGCACTAAATTCGGCAAGGAGTAATAATCACCCGCAAACGTAAAGGTTTCTACTGATACTTGTTTGTCCTTCAATTGCTTATGGACATATTCGCACCAAGAACCAACTCGCACAATCACAACATCAGGAATTACCCCCAAACTGCGGCAGTAATTCTGATAAGCATCTGCGAAATAAGGTGCAGCGTTTTCGCCTTCATCTGTCACCATAATGAATTGTTCGACAACCTGCTTTTTAATTCGCATTGCTTCCACCGCGCAACCGCAACTTGTGCCGCCGCCAGCGCGAATGTGCTTGAAAGCGCCTTCCCAGTCTGTTAATTCGCTGCCGTTTGCTTGCACTGGATACGGTATCGTGTCAAAGGCATAAACGAACAGTGCAGCCTCGGAAATGCCGGAAATCAAAGCAGCGAGACGCTTACCGACTTCGATCGCACTTTCCATGCTTCCCGACTTGTCAATCAACAAACCTGTTGCTTTGGCAATCTTGCCGCGCTTCTTCACCTGTTCGTTTGTCACCGCTTCCAGCTTTGCCGCCGTTGCTGCGTCGAAGTTCGCGCCCGCGCCCGCAACACTCGCTTTGTAAGCAGAAACCCGATCGCACTTTGCCGCTTCATCCAGCTTCGAGTCAATCAACTGCTTGACTTCCGCGTGATCCATCGCGCCGCGCGACTGAATCGATTTCAAATTGTTGATGACTTCCTGCGGCGACATCGAGTTAATCAACGCAGCCAAAACTGTTGGCGTTAGCTGTCCGATCGCACCAACTGCGATCGTATACGGAATCTTGTACTCAACAATCAAATTCGCCTGTTCCGCAGGTGTGGCCGCCTTTGCTAACTGCTTCAAAACGAATGCCAGAGAGTCTTCCGGCGGATTGTCTTTAAACAGGATAGCATTAGCGCGATCGCTCGGCTTGACGTGCAGCGTTGCGTACAAATGCTTCATCGCCTTGCGGTTGCGGATGGCGGCGCGATCGAAAAACTGCGGATTCTTTTCCCGCGATTTCAGATAGCGAGTGACAGCAGTGCGCGCGCTGCCGGGCACCTTATTCTGGTGCCGCTTCATAAAGTCCACAATCCGCGAAACCTCGTAGGGAGGGAACTCTTGCAGCATCATAAAACCGGCATCTCGGTGTTCCGTCAGCGTTGAAGTTAGCAAGTTTCCGGCAAAAACTTCCTTGTGATCGCGCACGTCGCCGTGACGCTGATACCACACTGCTAAATGACCGTAAAAAATGGGGTCTAATTCGATAATTAACTTGTGAATTTCTGCTACTTTTTCTAATTGACGGTGCGGAGTTGTGAGCAGACTGTTGAGCATTTCCAAACGCAAATCGCGCTCTGCTGTATTCATATTCATTGGTGTTACCTTCCTATTCGATTTTGGATTTTGGATTTGAGAAGTATTCAAAATCGGTGGTTGGCAGTTGTTGCACGCTAGCAAGTGAAATTTAAAAATCCCCGCGCAAGTTTGGGGAGCTTTTTTTAGTAAACCTATGGCTAAACCTAATAGGGTCTGTATGTAAGCTCTCGCGATTGGGGCGCGGCAAAAACTGCGATTTGAAATTAACTATTTCAGGGAAACTGTTTCTAATTCGATCGCTCTCAAATCTGGTTCAACCCAGTTATTTCGAGCTTCCCAAGACATCAGCCGATCGCGCGTGTAGTAGCGAAATGGTAAAGTGCGATCGGCATATTTGGCAATCAAACCGTTAGCCAGATCTACGATCGACCGATTTTGACTTTCATCGGCGAGATATCGGCGAATAGTTCGCACCCAAAACAGCGTTAGTGTTTCGTGATACCCGCTGTTTTGTGTGATTTCAATTCCTTGAACCGAGTTGTAACGTTGAATCCCATTGCGAATCGCATTGATTGCTTCTTGCTCCGAGTCATAAAACAGATACCACAGAGCAACCGTTAAATGTGCTTCGTGCGTCCATTGACTTCGCGGCAAGCCGCCTTCTTGGAAGGCATGAATCAGACTGTCTATCTCTTTGGGCGATCGGTAAATTAGAGTTGTATTTTTCATAATTTAATTCTCCTCACCACTTTTATATCTAATATTTATAAATATGAGATGTTCCGCGCAAGTTAGCAAAGCGTTTTGACAGCCCGACCGCTCTACCCCTGAGCTACAGTCCCTTAAGCGGGACTGGCAGGATTTGAACCTGCGACCAATCGATTGAATAGTGTGTATGCGCTTCATCTGTTAGGGCGCGGAACAGATTTTTTTTTAAACAAAACCGGAGAATAATTTTACTTTTTATTTCTCTTACCTCGGTAAATAATTATTTCCTTAGAGTAGTGAAATGCACTTCGCGCAAGTTAAGAAAGCCGTTGTTCATACGCAGGAGTTGAACCCGCGACCATTTCCTTTAGAGGGAATTGCTCTACCAATGAGCTAGTATGTAAGCTTCCTCAGTTAGGGCGCGAAGTGTTTTTTCACTTTAAAAATTGCTGGTTTTGGCGGCGCACAAGTCAGAGAAGCTATTTTTAAAACCCCTCTCCAAGAGGCGGAGAGGGCAGGAGTCGAACCTACTATTCGATCGCTCGAATGTTACCAGTTTGTAAGCTTCTTTAGTTGGGGTGCGCCTCCGAAAGCTGATGATTTTTTTATCCCGCGCAAGTTTGAAAAGCTTTTGACAACTTCTAGCGTGTTTGCCATTCCACCATAAAGACCGAAGCCTTCAGCGGGACTCGAACCCGCAATCTTTTCAGAACTAGAACCCCAATGTGTGTAGGCTTCTCGAATTAGGGCGTGGAATAAAAGTTAATTCTTAGCCATAAACGGCTTCAGGGCGGACAATTAAATCACCGCTGGGACGGCGATCGAGCACGTAAGAGTCGAAGCGATCGCCCTTGACATCAAAATGATTTGCCAGACGTTCCTTAATAGCCTTGTCGCTCATTCCTGCCGCGATACCCAGTTGGTTTTCCGCCAAGTCATAGGAACGTCCTTCAAAACGAATGTGAACCATTACCGATACCTCCTAGAGCAATTTTGGATTTGGGATTGGTAGCTTATCTGCTCTTGACTTTGGCTTTTTGTGAGACTTAGCAAATTGCCAGTAGCGGTAAAGATTCACGAAATCTGATAACCTTTACTGAAAGAAGCGCCGTTCTAGGTGATAAGCTTGTTTTATTTTGCGGATTTTCTCAGCCTTTTTGGTTGCTTGAAATCTGGCCGAATTTGTCTGTTCTGAATCCGCATGAAATTCATTGAAATTAGACTGATATCCTACAGCATCTGACTCTGGTAGAGTCAGTTTGTAACCGAACAGTCTCGTATAAAGTAACAACATGACAATTGAGTCTGTATTGCAAGACTTTCAAATTGATGTTCCTTGAAATTTTGAGTAATATTTAGTTGTCAAGGTTCAGAATTTGCACGGAAAATACAGGTTTTTGCTTGTCCTGTGCTTTCCATAGTTTTATACTACATAAATACTACACAGGTGTCAAGGGGGTAGCAAAAGTTTTTTAGATAAAATTTACACGAGTGGCGAAAAACCGGGTTTTTTCACCAAAATATTTTGTTGCAACCCGCAGATTCCTTAAAAAACCCGGTTTCTTGGGTCAAAGCGCGATCGCGAACTGTAACATCGATCAAACGTCCTTAACATAAGAAATGCTATCGCGAATATTGTGGAAGCCAGCCGACTCGTAAAGATGCAATGCACCTGATGAATTTTCAGCATCGACGCCGAGAATAGCAGTAGCGACACCGGCAGCTTTGAGTCGATGCAAACCAGCCAGCAACATCGCTCGTCCCAATCCCATTTTGCGGAAGCCGCGCCTAGTGCCGAGACAAGCAATCCACCCTTCATTGCGCCCGGTACGATCGCACTCTTGCACACTAATCTTGCAGTAACAAAAACTGACAAATGTGCCGTCATCAGCAACAGCAATCAAGTCTAAATCATTTCTGTAATCGGGTTTAGCTAACTCGTGCTTAAATTTATCCACCGTTAAATCGTGATGATTCCAGTGATCGATAAACGACTGGTTGAACATTTCTACCCAAGCTGCCGCCTCCTGTTCGCCGGGGAACTGACGCAGGGCGAAACCTTCGGGGAAATGCGGTTCTGGGATCGGTTCAGAGAGCGATCGCGCCATTCGGTAAAAATAGCGATCGGCCTTAAAACCGCAACTTGCCAGCACAGAAATGCGATCGCAATCCTCAGCGCGCGCGTAGGTTCGCAGCTTCACGCGCGCGCCCCGCATCGCAGACACTTCGCGCATCCGCACTTCACCCCAGGCGATCGCCGCTGCTTCCACATCACCTCCGCGCGCGTCGGGGTGAACGCGAAACCACAGCCAACCGTCAATTACTTCCCCTGGTTCAGAAATCCACAACCGAGCGAAACCGATTAATTTTCCCTCCACATCTTCCCAAAGGCGAATATCGCGGGCTTTGTCTAGCGACGGTTGGTTAAATTCTTGTTGCAATTCCGAAATGGAAGTACCTTCGTCGAGCCGATCGACTTCTTCGCAAGTATTGATTAAATGGGCGATCGCCTCTAAATCGCGATCGCCCCCATAGCAGCGCGCCGAGAGATTTGCCATCATAGCTAATCACCATTCCCTGTTGTTATTCAGTTTCAAAATAGCTTGGGCGATCGCACTTTTATCGATCAGATGAGCCGATCGGTCGATCGGCATTCAAAATCCGACAACGCAAACACCCCGACGCATCGAACCGCTACAGCAGTTGACTGCACTCGTGAGTTTCGATAAATTCAGGTTCAGGATTTGGGATGGGAGTAGAAGGACTCGAACCTTCGACCTTGAGATTAAGAGTCACCTGCTCTAACCAACTGAGCTATACTCCCGCATCTAAGCTAGTGTAACACAACCGTTCTGAAAAATAAACTATTTTTGTAAAAATTTGTGGCGATCGCGCCAATCACCCGAAAAGTCTCTCAACGGATACGCGAATGTCGGGAAATGCCAGCGGTATAACCGTTCCAGCCTCGATCTTTTGCTCTGTAGCGTACTCGCCATTCTCAGGATAGCGAAACACGATCATTTGCTTAGCAGATAAATTTAAAACCCAATATTCTTGAATTTCTGCCTCGGCATAAATGGCGGCTTTCAACTCTAAATCCTTCTTCAAGCTAGTTTGAGCAACTTCAACAATCCAAAAGATATCTTGAGGTTCGGGATGGCGATCGTTGCAAGCAGACTCCGGCAATCGCACGATCGCAATATCTGGTTCTGGTTCAGAGTCTGATAGCGTAATCGGCCCGTTGAAGCGGACATCAGCTTTACCAGCGAGCAATTCTTCGAGGTATTTAGTACCTCGTTTGGTTGTGTTGTAATGAATTGGGGTTTCTGGACTCATCTGGCAAACTTCACCGGCTAGCAACTCCACACGGCGATCGCGTAGAATCCCTGCTTCAATCATGCGGTGATAGTCGCCCACAAACCATTTAGCTAGCGTTTTCATTGCAGAATCAACGCATTTTCTTAAAAGAACAACTTTATTTTACACGATCGCCCTTATTCAATACCTAATTAAAATGCGATCGCGAAGCCTGTTCGCAGGACAATCACGCTGACCAACTTCACCGACATCTTCACACGAGCGATCGGCATTACCATTTCAATTAGCGTAGATACAAGATTGACTTCTGTAAAACATCAAGATACAGTCGTAGGGCGAGGAACTATATACTTTTGGGGGCAATCGCCTTATGAAAAACAAGATAGTTGCACTATTAGATATGTTAGGGTGCTTTTTAACAGCAGCGATTGACATTACATTCCTCATCTCCATAGGCAATTATCTGAACTATCGTGAAGCGACACCTGGTGAGTGGATTTACTTGTGGATAATGACAGCTATGACCCTATATCTTCTGGGTCTATACACCATTGCTCTGGTGGATCGACAACTTTCAGAACAAGAAATGGAAATTGAGCCAGTGTTTCTGGTTTTCGGTTGCATCATCGGTTTGCTGGTCGGCTACTTAGTTGCCTATTTCTACTCATCAATGCCGACTCTGCGACACAAATTTCCTTGGTCATTTTGGGTTTTAGTTTTGCCGTTTTTGCTCTCTATTTTAGGGATTTATATTGCGGCAAGATTTAAGCGGAGTAAATCCACAAGCAATCTAATCTTTTCATTGTTGAGAATTTTAATTCCGTCTGCGATCGCTTTAACATTTATATTGGTTAACAACAACGGTTTTCCTGGTGTAGCAGCCCCTGCGGAAGTTAGACAGCAATGGGCGTCCAAAGAATTTTGGAATTATGCCGGAGTTGTGAATTCAATTAAAAGCTGTCAGCCCATCATCAAGCGAGTAGGCAGCGTAAAATTTGTGGCACCTACCCAAGGTCAAAACGATGTTTTTTATGATCCTGGTAGTTCAGGTCATTCCGGGGAATTTACGCTAGAAGTAGTTGGTGAGAAAGGTATAGGTGTCGCTAATTTTGACTTTCGTATCGGTACTTTCGTCTCAAATGTTCGATTTACTTATCAGAAAAGAACAGAGGAACTATCCTGCGCGAAATAGAAGAAATCCAACTATTTCAGAATTTGGGAGACGACGCCCGCACCGACACTACGATCGCCCTCGCGAATGGCAAAACACCTATTTAATTCTCTAGCTTCTAGCTTCTGCCTTTAAAAATGGGTGGTATAGGAGTTGAACCTATCTGATACCGGTTAAAAGCCGGGTGCATAACCGCTTTGCTAACCACCCTTAAAAATTCAGGGTTTGTGTAATTACTAAAAAATCATTGTGTAGTAAACACTTCAGTCATTTTTTGCCCGCAGCAATTCCAACGAATAAAGTCTTGATTGCTAATGCTTCACTCGATAATGAAGCAACATGAAACCGTTGCTATAGGTTTTGCGATCGGCAAGTTCCAAATTTGTCGGCTCGATTGCACCGGAAAAAAGAGGAATTCCCGCTCCGATAACTAGCGGATTCAACTTGACAATCATCTCGTCAATCTCCGAAAAAAGAGTTGCCGCTAAAGCGCCACCACCGCAGAGCCAGATGTCTTTACCCGTTTCTTTTTTCAATTCCTTAACCAATGCAACAGGATTGTCCGAAACAAGTTGAACATTCTCATCCGGACTGGCTTCCATAGTGCGCGAAAAGACATACTGCTTCAAGCTAGGATAAGGATTAGTTACACCAACATCTAGCCCTACCTCATAGGTTTTCCGTCCCATCAAAACAGCATCAAACTGCTTGTTCTCTGCCGGAATGCCAAGTGCTTCCTGAAGGTGAGCCGGAATAGTCTCAGGAAAGGAATCGAACAAATCAGCGAAATGCTCCCCTTCCATAGGAAAACAATCAAATGAGCCATCTTCGCGAGCAATAAAACCGTCAACTGTGCAAGCAACGTAATATTTTAGTTTTCTCATATTTAACCTTTGTTTTGTTAAAATGTTAAAGACAATAAATGGAGAGGACGGGACTCGAACCCGCATCGATCGACAGCAACTTTAAGGAAACGCGCTTCCTTACTGCCCGCAAGCAGATGAGAACTGCCCCCATCTCGGACTGTTAATTCCTTTCAGTGCCTCCGCAACCCGCTGCCAGTTTGCGTTTTCAGGGAACGTCGCGAAGCAACTTTTTACCCTACTCAACAAACCCGATCGTCCTTTTGGGAGCCGCTTGTCCAAAGTTTTTACGGTGCCATTCCACTTAGGCGACCTCCCCATAATTTTGCTCAGTCTAGGATAGCAAATCTCGTGAAAAAATTAACCATAATTCTCCCTTATTTATATATAAAATCATAAGCAATCCACCGAGGAGGTACTGCCCCTCCTATCCCCGCGTTATCAGCACGGTGTCTCGCTTTTCGACTTCCGGTGGTTAAAAGGAAGATGAAGGAATCGAACCCTTACAGTTACCTGTACCCCAGTTTTCAAGACTGGTTGCCAACCATTTAGCGGCATCTTCCAAGGGGTGTCTGACGGGGCTTGAACCCGCTAATAACTAGCTTCACGGGCTAGCGTCTCGACCGCTTCGACTTCAGACACCGCAGTGGAATCAAGGAGAATCGAACTCCTAACCTCTTGCGTGCAAAGCAAGCGCTCTACCAATTGAGCTATGACCCCGGGTAAAAGATTCACCTGTCGAGTAAATCTAAAATCTAAAATTGGTGTGGTGGATTGCGATCGGATTTGAACCGATATCTTTCTAACAGCCAGTTAGATGCTTTACCAATTAAGCTACGAACCCCAGACAGCAGGAGCGGTAGGACTTGAACCCACAACATTCGAGGTAGAAGCTCGACACTCTATCCAGTTGAGTTACACTCCCATGTTTTTTGTTAATGCGCGATTCCCTACGGGATAGCTGCGCTTCACGCACTTTGACGTGCAAGTTATCAGAGCATTGCGTTTTCTCAGTTACTAGAGGGACTCCGCCGATGAGTTATTACACACTCTTTAAAGGATGGCTACCTTTAAGCCAACCTGCCGGGTTCATGGCACTCCCCGTTCTCAAACGCCCGCTGATTTTGACAGCGTTACCTTTCCTCTCGTACTAAAGTATGTAGGCTCCAAAGATTGGGACACGCAAAGGGCGTTAGCGAAGCCCTCGAAGAGGATCGCTCTTAATATAAAAAATTATCCATTCAATGGAATCAACCTCCTTAAATTAAAGCAAAAACAACGAGAGTGGCAGGACTTGAACCCACAACATCCGCGTCCGAAGCGCGGCGCTCTATCCATTGAGCTACACTCCCCTAAATTAGTAGTCCTGGCAGGATATTACCCCGCGTCTGCTTGTAAAGCAAACGCTCTACCATCGAAGCTCAGGACTACAAAAGCGGATGATGGGACTCGAACCCATGCGCTGAGAATGGCATACTCAGATGCTAGCCTTTACATCACACCCGCAAACCGATTTTAGATGGGAAATTTGAGATTTTGGATTTAAAAAACCTCTCATTTAGCCAAGCGGATAACGAGGCTCGAACTCGTGCCTAGGGCGTCAGTTCAGTATTCGGACTTGACAAAACTAAAGGTCTATGATAAGTGAATTGAGAAGCCGGTTAAATTC
>NZ_JAUBQM010000033.1:20497-63013 GCF_036701245.1 Microcoleus sp. Pol14D4 | reverse complement strand
GCTTAACTGCTTATCAAGCTATTCAAAAAGCCCTCTCTCTTCATGGCTCCCTTTTTTCCCCTAGTTGAGCAATTACCGTAAATCATAGGGATTTGTGAGTTAGCCGGCAGATAAATAAGCAAGTTAACTTCTCAGGACTGACGCACAGGGATTAAAGAACTCAGGTTGTTTAAACAGATATCCTTCTTGCTTCACCTCGGATTTTGGTAAAAGAAACCCGGTTTCGGCGTCCTGGATGACTTCTCTTTTTTACTGCTAAAAATCGCTATGTTTAATTTTTTCGTCTTAAGCTTTTTATTGTCGATCCCTGCTTTCTTTCTGGGTATTGTTAATCCGAAATGGGTTGGCGCACCAACCCGCAAGCGATCGATCGCGATGTACGGCGGGTTGATGGCAGCTTCGTTTGTACTTGTTGGCGTCACTGCACCCCCTCAGTCTCAGGGAGTTTCGGTGGCACTTCCGGCCCCAAGCGCTCCGCTAGTATCATCTCAAACCGCTAAGCCGTCACTGCTTTTGGCAGTGCAGACACGCAAGTCGGAGACTGTCAAAACGCCGGCACAAACACCGAAACCTGCAATTTCTGCGAAGGTACCTGCACTTGCCAAACCAGGGCCCGATCGCAAATTGCCATCTTCAGCCAAATCTGTTGAGCGAACCGCAGAGATTGCTCTTGATACACAGCAGCCAAAGGAAGATACCAAGAAAGTTATTTATGAGTCTTCTAAACCAAAGGTTAAAAATGCCGATTTTCCGAGTTGCGTTAACTCGGATTGCAACTGTTCTGACTTTGCGACTCAAGCCGAAGCCCCGCGAGTTTTAGAGGCATATCCGGGCGATCCGTTTAAGCTCGATCGAGATCGAGACTCGATCGCTTGCGAAACACTGCGTTAGATTTAATCTGCCAACAGCCTCGGTTAATGATGAAGGCTTTTTTGGGTGATTGTACGAATTGAAGAACGCAAATCGATCGGCTAAAATCATCTAATTGTTGAGCTTGCGGTGCGGGTGCAGCTATGACTTACAGCTTGAGAATTGTCGATTTGCCAACGAGTGAACGGCCACGGGAACGGTTGATGGCGGGTGGCCCGAAAAGTTTGGCGACTGCAGAATTGATTGCAATTCTCCTGGGTACTGGTCAGGGACCCGGCAAACTTTCCGCCGTCGGGCTCGGACAGTATATTTTAAATCAGTTGAGTTTGCATTCCCGCGATCCTGTGGCTGTGCTACGCACTATTAGCGTTCAGGAGTTGACGCAGATTCACGGGATTGGCCCTGCTAAGGCGACTTCGATTTTGGCTGCAGTGGAGTTGGGGAAGCGGGTATTTCAGTCGCGGCCGCCGGAAATGGCTGTGGTTGACTCTCCGCAAGCGGCGGCGGATGCCCTGAGTCAGGATTTGATGTGGCAGTCTCAGGAACGCTTTGCTGTGGTGCTGCTGGATGTGAAAAATCGGCTGCTGGGAACTCAGGTAATTACGATCGGCACAGCCACGGAAACTTTGGCTCACCCACGGGATATATTTCGGGAGGTGATCCGCCAAGGGGCGACGCGGGCGATTATCTCGCACAATCACCCCTCCGGGATTGTGGAGCCAAGCCCGGAGGATATTGCTTTGACGCGACAGTTGCTGGCGGGAGCGCAGTTCTTGTCGATTCCGCTGCTCGATCACTTGATTTTGGGGAATGGGGATTTTCGGAGCTTGCGGCAGACGACGACGCTTTGGGACGAGTATCCCCAGGGCGATTGAATTTTTATACTTAACTAATTTGATTACTATCATTAGTTATTTGTATCTTTGGCTCTCCGACGGCCCAATCAGCTCTGACAGCAGGCAAATTTTCCAGATGGAGTCCCCTGCCAGAGCCTGTTTTGGCTGAATGTCGCTGCTGATACTTAGTTTCGACCACAACTCGGTTAATCTAGTATAGGTAGGCTGAAGAGGTCGCTAATCCGATTTTTTTTGAGCATACTAAACGTATACTGAACCAGCACCTAAATACCCACTTATTAAGAAATTATTAAATGGGATGTAAAATACACGGTGTGGTGATAGGAGGAGAACTGTGTTTCTGAGACTTGCAGAACAACACCGTAAATTCGTTCAAGATTTGGTAATGAACCTCCAAGCTTTAGCGATCGTGCTAGAGCATCGGGGTTATCTGGCATCCTGCTACACTTGCGGGGGTCAGATGAACAGTGCCTCATTTATGGTCAGTTTGACGGACAACCATCTGATTCGATTCTTAGTGTCAGATTACGGTATCACTTGGACTGAGATGCGGGACGACCGCGAACTCATGAAACTAGAAGGTGCAGAAGCGATTAATCAGTTACAAGAACTGGCAAATCTCGTAAAGTATCAAATCCAACCTTCGGAAGCTACTTTAGCGACGGCGCAGCGAGTTTAGCGATTGCACGGTTCCGAGGAAGGCGACGCAAGAAAGTCGGTGCTTGTCTGCTACAACCGAATCCCCAGCGAGTTCGTTGATAGGGTTTAGGTGTTGCACAGCGATGGCTGCTCAACAGACAAGGGTGCTCTCAGGGTGCCTTGAGACGCTCAGTCGATCAAACTCTCATCGGGCAGACGGCATACTTTATGCAAAAAGTGTCAAACTTGGAACCTCTAGTTTTTTTCAGCAGTTGATTCTCCCTTGAGAGCCATTAGCAAAATTTAGAAGTGCGACTGCTCGTCGGCTGCGATGTTAATTTCTCACTTTGGCATTCAAAAGTCAAGGAATTGAAATTAACTTTAAGCAGGGAGGTAGAATTTAACATCCACAGTGAGGATGAGGTTGTGAAGATTGGGTGAAGCGCAGACCGAGGGCTATGGCATACGGGCGATTCAGAAGTCAACTGCAAAGTCGGTAAGGCTTAATTCGAGCAATTAGTCTGTGCTTTGTTGAAAACATCTTCATTTGTCTAAAATTCCCTGTTTGTATAGTCTCGAATTCCATGAGACTGTTGGCGCATCAATATTTTGTTTCTTTGGGGGTTTAATAATGAACCGCCAAAACGCCAAGTACGCCAAGTACCCCAAAAAGGAAGAAGAAAGAGGAAGAAGGATAGAAAAATTAATTGCGGGCAATTATCCGAACACGATCTAAGAGGGGTGTGATGGGAGCAAATGTGAGGAGTCACCCTTCACGGATTCGCCAACAGTATCACGATCTTCGCCCGGAGCTTAAATTGACACCAATGCCCTTGTAGTCGCCCCACAAAAGAGTTGTGTACCCCCTAGACTCGTCCCAATTTCGGTCGCATCCGCAGTTCTGCCCACATGGGCAGATGCTCGGAACCAATTGGCGGTAAAACCTTGGCTGATTTCGCCCCCCAGTGCTGAGAATACCAAACATAGTCAAGCCTCACCAGGGGAAAAGTTAATTTCCAGTTTAACTGTTTAACCAGTAAATTCAGATCCCACCCGTGAGGAAAAGTAAAGCCAAAACCCACTCCTGCTGTTCGGAAAGCATCTTGCATAACCGCTTTCAAATAATAGTAGTCTTGAGACTGGTCAGTCAGATTAAAGTCCCCGCCAGCAATAGTCGGCAGCGTTTCTTTCTGGAGTCGGCGCACTAAATCTTGAATTTGTGCCGGTCGGTCGCCGTACTCGTAAACTGGGATTTTGAGGAAAGGCAAAATTTTATGCTGGCGAAACCACGGTGGGGTGGTTGAAATGTTATAAAGAACTACATCTTGCTGGTTCATTGCGATAATAGCTCGTTCCTGTGGTTCGTTCCCACCGGCTAGCTTTAACTTTTGGAAAGAGCGAATGGGATATCTGCTGAGAATCACATGGTATCCGCGCCCCAGGTGGTGCGGGTATAATGCGGCCAACTTAGAGAATACTTCTTTGGCGTAATCCTCCTTAATTTCTTGCAGACAAATGATGTCTGGTTTTTCTTTCTCAATTAGGTTGACCAAAGCTTGTGGGGATTTGTGATGCCAGCCGAGGTTGAGAGAAAAAATCTTGAGGGTTGGCTGGGAGTCAGTGATGTTCGTCGGCTGGGGAGAAAAGTAGGTGACGTGTAGCCAACCCAGCAAGTAGATGCCAGCCACAGAGGAAAGAATCGCGAACCAGCGTTTCTTTATGATAAAAAACCCTAGAATTGGCAGCAGGAAGATTGGCAAGAAAATCCAAGGAACAAAATCCCCCATCAAGGCAATCGGCCACAGCCTGTCCCAAAAGATCAGTCTCAGAATCAGATAGCTGACAATCAGTGCTGAGTAAGCGTAGGCGAGCAGTTGAGCAATTAGCTGCAAAAATCGGTAAGGCTTAATCATAGCGCCGTCTGCAATAGCCTCCTCTTACGGGTGTGGACACAAAAAACTGGATACTGCTCAGATCAAATTACCTGAAATGACCGCTCCCCTGCTGAGGCGAGGGAATACACTTCTCCTGTGTCCGGCTCTTTTATTTTATACGGACTTATGGGTGGAAACAGTGATTGAAAATCGCGATCGATATATTGCTATTTAGCGTAAGTTGTTGGTTAAATCAAAATTAGCGATCGCGAAGTTAGGAATCTCAAGCAAATGATAAATCTCAGCGAACTACTAGAACCCATCGCCAGTCAATTTCGCAGTCTGGGAATTCCCGAACCAATTACCCATTGGGGACACCCTGTAATGATGGGGATAGTGGTGGTGGCGATGGGCAGTTTTGTCGGGTATACGGGATGGCAGGGACGTTTGGCCGCCGATAAAGATGTCGCACTCAAAAGTCGCTCTGATCACCGCAAGCTTGCACCGTGGATGTTTCTGTTTCTAGCTTTGGGCTATACAGGCGGCTTGCTGTCGCTGGTGATGCAGCACCAGCCAGTCATGGAAAGCCCGCATTTTTGGACGGGTTCGGCAGTGCTGGTTTTGCTGGCTGTTGGCAGCTTGATTTCGCTAACGGGTTTTGGGGGCAATAAGCTGGCACTGCGGGCAGTTCACGCTTATTTAGGCACGACGGCCCTTGCACTTATGGTGCTGCACGCGGCTTTCGGTTTAAAATTGGGGCTGTCTATTTAGAAGAGGAAGAGGAAGGGGAAGGGGAAGGGAAAGAATGTAAGGAAAGAAATTTTCCCATAACTTACGCAGGGGCAGCGAGAAACTGGGTTTTCGATCTAAATACACGGCGTTTAGCTTTTTACTCCGCTTGAAAAACCCGGTTTCTTGGGTAAGGAGTGCCTAATTCTTGCATCGGTTTCCCTGAAATATTCCCCCTCTG
This sequence comes from Microcoleus sp. Pol14D4, assembly GCF_036701245.1. Classification (NCBI taxonomy): domain Bacteria; kingdom Bacillati; phylum Cyanobacteriota; class Cyanophyceae; order Oscillatoriales; family Microcoleaceae; genus Microcoleus; species Microcoleus sp. Pol14D4. The sequence continues at coordinate 57,803 of NZ_JAUBQM010000033.1, read as the reverse complement.
AATTACTAATTAATGAATCAAGCAACGGGTGTCATTTTCTGTCTTGCCTACATTTTGGGGTTGATTTCTACAGCGGTTCCTTGGGGTAGATACGGGATACTTGCTTTGGGAATAGCCGTGGCGATAGCCCTGCCAAAATTGTTGCGAAATTTTACTAAAAATTCCGTCAAAGTTACTAAGAAAAGACGCAGCCGACAAAAAGAAAATGCTCTTGAAGCACCCTTAGATGCGAGGGAAGAGTTGAGTTTGTTGGAGATGCTGCCGAGAGCGAAATGGGTGTGGGCAGTAGCGGGTTTGGTGGCATTTCTAGCTAGCATTTATTTTGCAGTTCGATCGCCCCAACCGGCAATAGATGACATCAGCAAACTGATTCCGGCTGGCGGAAACACTCAAGAAGTGGCGGTGACAGTTCGCGGTAGAGTTGTCAGTACGCCTCGATTGACTCGATCGGGTCGATCGCAATTTTGGCTAGAAACAGATTTAGTTAGCGAAATCAACGGCGGCGAGGGAGGATCAGTCGTAAACCGCCCAGTATCCGGCAAACTCTACGTTACAGTGCCCCTCCTGCAAGCAACGGGTTTGTACGCCGACAATACGATCGCAGTTGTGGGTTCCTTGTACAAACCGCAGCCGCCGTCGAATCCAGGGGCTTTTGATTTTCAAGCATATTTAGCCAGAGAAGGAGCTTTTGTAGGGCTCAAAGGCCGTCAAATTGACTGGAGGAGAGAAAATGCGATCGCGGATGTAAATCGAGTTAACAGCCAAACGGCTGCTTTCTTGGAGCCAAGCGGGATGCAGCCATCGAAAATTCAAGCGATGCGGCAGCGGATCGTGCGATCGCAACTATCGCAGTTAAATGTTCCCGAAGGGCCTTTAATCAGTGCGATCGCCCTCGGCAAACAAGCAGTAGATTTACCTTACAATATCCGCGACTATTTTGTGCAGGCTGGATTAGCCCACGCGATCGCAGCTTCTGGCACTCAAGTTTCAATGGTTTTGGCTTTAGTTCTGGGTTTGACCAGGCGTTTTTCCAAACAATTACAATTTAGTTTTGGCGTCGGTGCTTTATTTTTGCTAGTGGCATTAACTGGCTTTGAAGCTTCAGTATGTCGCGCTGCTTTGATGGGATTTGGAACATTATTTGCTTTGGTGCTGAGCCGCCAAGTTAAGCCGCTGGGATTGCTGTTAATCGCTGCTACCATTTTACTGCTGGTTAACCCTTTGTGGATTTGGGATTTAGGTTTTCAACTGAGTTTTTTGGCGACTTTGGGGTTAATCGTGACAACGCCCCCGCTGATGGCTAAGTTGGACTGGATGCCTCCCGCGATCGCTTCGATTGTTGTGGTTCCGGTCGCCGCTTCAGTTTGGGTGCTACCGCTGTTACTTTATGTTTTTAGTGTGGTATCACCTTACAGCATTTTAGTTAATATTATTGCGGCTCCTTTGCTGTGGATTTTGAGTATTGGGGGGATGGTTAGCGCTTTAGCTGGATTGATTTTTCCGCCCGCTGGCAGTGTTTTAGCGCAACTGCTCGATTATCCGGCAAAGGGGTTAATTGCGATCGCCCAATATTTCTCGCAATTACCGGGTAATTCTGTAGCTGTCGGTCAAGTATCCGTGTTTCAGCTAATAGCGCTTTACAGTTTAATTTGCTGGGTTTGGATCGGGGGAAGTTCGGCAACGGATTCTGTAACGGATAGAAGGAGGAAGGAAGAAAAAAGACGGAAGCCGGAAGCAGTCAGAGGGAAAAACCAGGAAAAAGGGAAAGGGAAGAAGGGGAAAAGCAGAGTTATTGCGCTGCCGAGTTTTTCATCTGCTTGGATTTTACCGCTAGCGCTGGTGGCGGGAATAAGTATCATAGTTTTGCCAGCTTGGCACGTTCAAGCATCTTTATTTCAAGTTACTTTGCTGGCGACATCTGGCGAACCTGTTTTAGTAATTCAAGATAGGGGAAAAGTGGCGCTAATTAATAGCGGTGATGAAAATACCGTAAGGTTTACAGTGTTGCCTTTTTTGCAGCAGCAAGGAGTTAATTCAGTTAATTTTGCGATCGCCACTCACGGTCATTTAGGTTTGAGCGGTGGTTGGGGAAAATTACTAGAACGCTTGCCACTTAAAACATTTTATGATAATAACGATCCGAAACAAATTCACCGTGGCAGCAATCAGGAATTTATGACGGCTGTGCAATCACGCCAAGGCGTTTATATTCCTTTAGAAACTAGCAGTACAGTTGATATGGGTTCGACGCGGTTGCAGTTGGTGAATGCGGAGATTCCAGTGGTAGAATTCTTGGTGAGAAATCGAACTTGGTTGCTCGTCGGTGAAATGACACCGGAAGCGCAAAAAAAATTGGCAGCAACGGGAACCTTGAAGCCGGCTCAAGTGCTGTGGTGGTCAGGAAAAGCACTGACGGCTGAGTTATTGGGCGCAGTTGGGCCGCAAGTGGCGATCGCATCTGCTGACGAAATCGACCCAGAAACCGCAGCCCAACTGCGCCAAAGCAAAACTCAGATATTCTGGACAGGGCGCGACGGAGCCCTCCAGTGGACTCCCGCAGGGGGATTTAAGACCACTCTGGAATCTGAAGAAAATCAAACTTCTTTTTTATAAAGATTTACAATGTGGCGCACTGTGCGGTAAAATACTTTTAGCTCACATCTCAAATCTATTGGAGAGGTGGCAGAGCGGTTGAATGCGGTAGACTCGAAATCTACTTTAGGGGTAACTCTAACGTGGGTTCAAATCCCACCCTCTCCGTACATCTAAGCCTCAAGTGGCAAGCGCGCACCTTATTAATGTAGGGTGCGCGCTGCCTATTTAATCCAAACTTCAACGTAGGGCCCGCGCTGCGCACATTATGATGTTAGCGATCGTTCAATCAAAAATGAGTTAATTCAAATAGAGTTTTCAGCTATGAAATTAAACTCCACAATCTCAGTAGCATGATAGCCGTTTTTGTTTCGGTAAGGTAGATGCGTAGAATCTCAAGGGAATTCTTAACTCGGAACCGAGAACAAAAACAGAGAAGAGTTTTTTTGTAAAGCAGTCGGTTGTAAACCGCTGCCTCCATCACTAACTAATAAGGTGCGGACGGAGTATGGGGTAATGAGCCTAGAGTTTTTATTTCCCTAGTTTGTAGTCGCTAGTTCCTAGCCTGAGAGCAAGAGAGCCTGTTTCCCGTTCCCCGTGTCCTCTTTCTTGTAATAAGGAGGTTCCGAGTTGGGGGGGCGGTACTCTATGCGGTAAAAGCCTAGCACGAACTGCTCATACTGGAATAGAAATCACAAACTCCGAACCCTGCCCCAATGAGGAATTCACAACTAATTTACCTCCATGTTTTTCCACAACAATGTGGTGGGCTATAGACAATCCTAATCCGGTTCCTTGACCCACAGACTTGGTTGTGAATAAGTGGTTAAAGATGTTTTCCTTGACTTCATTCGACATCCCCACTCCATTATCCTTAATGCGAATTAAAACCTGATTGTTGTCTTCGCTCAGAGCAGTTTGAACCGTGATTTGATTGGGGAGGGCTTTAATTTCCTGAAAAATGCGTCCCTTATTTGACTCCTCCAGAGCGTCAATGGCATTGGCCAGTACGTTCATAAATACCTGGTTCAACTGGCCGGGAAAGCATTTCACGAGCGGCAAATCACCATACTCTTTCACAACTTCAATGGCAGGGCGAAACTCGCTCGCTTTTAAACGATGCTTGAGAATCAGGAGAGTGCTTTCGAGTCCGTCGTGAATATTGAAAGAAACTGGTCGATCGCTGTCTGCCCTGGAAAAGGTTCTCAAACTCGTACTGATATTGCGGATGCGATCGACTCCATCCTTCATTGAGCCAATTAACTTGGGCAAATCTTCTCGCAAATACTCCAAGTCCATATCCTCAATTTCTGTTTCAATTTCCCCTCCCGGATTGGGAAATTTTTCTTGATAGAGATCGATCAAATTGAATAAATCCCCGACGTATTCTTGAGCGGGTTGCAAGTTGCCGGCGATAAAGCCTACGGGATTGTTAATTTCGTGGGCTACCCCTGCGACTAAATTGCCGAGAGCAGACATTTTCTCACCTTGCACCAATTGCAGTTGCATCTGTTTGAGATCCTCAATAGACTGCTCTAGTTTTTGGGCATATTCCTGAGATTGTTGATACAGTCGGGCGTTCTGTAAGGAAATTGCAGCTTGGGAGCAAAGGATGTTTAGGATGGCGACGCGATCGCCCGTGAATACCCCTGTTGCTAAATTATTTTCCAAATACAAAATCCCCATCATTTTCCCTCGCTCGCTGATTGGAGTGCAAAGCAGGCTCTGAGGTTGGTGTTGGATTATGTAGGGGTCAGATGCAAATCTTGGTTGATTGCTAGCATCATCAAAAATCAGGGTTTCTTTTGTACGTTTGACGTAGTTGAGCAGGCTCAGAGGAATTACTTCGCTCTCCTCAACCGGAATTGATTGCAGAACGCAGTCTTGACGGTTTGTACAGTGGACGTTGAGCCTCCAGTTTCCCTCTTCATTCAAAATTAATGCTCCGCTTTGTGCTCCGGCATTCTTCACCACAACTTGCATGAGGGTAGTGAGCAATTGATCGAGTTTAATTTCGCTAGATAGAGCTTGAGAAGCTTTGATAACTGTCGGCAAATCTACTAAGCCCCAACTGCTGGTGCTACCGATAATTGTTCTATTCGTGTTAGATACGGATAATTCACTATGGGTGGATGTGTGAATTGTTTCGCTCGGATTCTGGCTAGTTCGCTCCTGTTGCAGGATCACAGCAAGCAATTGAGGATAGCGCTGTTCTAGATGGTCAATCTTTGCTTTTGCTCCCCAACGAGCGTAAGCATAGTAAGCATCAATTAAATAGGGTTTTGCCAGTTTTTCTTTACCCCATTCTAAATAGAATTTAGCAGCGAGTTCGTGAGCTAGAGCTTCCTCGTTGATGTATTTGTTCTCTTTGGCGAGGGCGATCGCCTTGTCGTACATCTCGATCGCTTCTATTTTTTCGTCTAAAACCCGATGCCGTTCTGCCTCTACTAGATAGAATTTATGCAGATGATTCATGGGGGCATGATGCGCCCATTTCTGCATTTTTTCTTGATTAGCTTGTACTCGGTCAAGAAGTTCATGTTGTTCAGACTGTGGAGTGTCAGAATACACCGCCAACCGCACCAAAGAATCGTAGAAATGGAAAACAGGAACAACGGGCATTCCTATTACTGCATTTAAATAGTTCTCTGCTATAGCGATATTATCAATCGCTTCTGAGTATTTTTCAAACAAATAACAAAGTAAAAGTTTGTTTAAATATATGTATGCAACTCCTACTTTATCGTTCGCTTGCTGGTAAAATGGCAGCTTCATCTGCTCGTCACAGGCTTCACCCTTTAGAAGGCAGGAATTATCACTTTTTCCCAGCAAATTCAAGATAGCCTGCCAATAAATTTCTATATAATTAAGCGCTGTTTCTTGCTTGATTTTATGAATAGCATCTCTGTTTCTTGCTATCTCTATTTCAAGGAGATTCAGTTCTTTGCCACTATAGTAAGCTGAACAGGAAGACTGTAATAAATTATAGCCGGCATATTCTAAATCTCCTGCCTCCATTCCGCTAGAGTAAGCTGACACCAAAGGCTCTAAGGTTTCCCTGAGATGCTCTTTGCAATGTCGGATAAATAAATTTACTATGAAGGCTGTCTTTGTTTTGATTTCTTGAGAATTTAACTTTGACACTAGACTTAAAGCCAATTGACCGAACTGATAACCTGAATCAATATCTTCCACAACTCCACAAAGAAGAAAACCATAATTGGCGTAAGCAAAGGGAGAAACAGAAGCATTCCCATATTGGACGGATAATTGTACTTGTTTGCACACAGTCAAAGGCAACAGTGCAGGAGCAGCAATGTATGCAGGAGCAAAGATACTTGATAAAAGTCTCATAGCTGCTAGTTGATAAAGATCGCTCATTTGAGGCAGCTCAATTAAGTCCTCAATCCGCGTTCCGCTCAAAATTGAGGCGGTTTCCCCTAATGCCTGCCCAATATCAGACGGATTTGGCTCGAAGGGAAACTCTACCCCCAACTGTTTTAAAACTTGTAGTCCCGTATTCAGCGCTTCCTGTAACTTATTTTGCGCCATGTAAGCTTGCATCTGTACTTCATATACCTTCACTTTGTCCAGTAGCATTTTGGCGCAGCTTTCCACAACTGATGCCAATTCTTCCATCCGCTCAAAGTCACCGCTTAGATAGGCCGTTTCTGCTGCTTCGGTATGCAGCGCTAATGTTACTTCATACTGATTATGCCAACTATTTGCTGTCAGTAATTCCCTGCCAATCTTGAAATAATCAACCGCAGCACGATAGGCAGTAGCCGCTTTGGCTTTCTTTCCAGCAACTAGATTCAATCGTGCTAATTTCTCCCGTTCTTCCTCCGGGGTAATTAGCTCAAATCCCACATTTAAGTGATTGACAATATCAAAAATTCTTTCTTCTCGATCGGCTTCTGGCGTATTCTTTAACAGCAGTTGACCTATTTTTAAGTGAGTAGAGCGCTTTTGGTCTTCAGGAATGAGAGAATAGGCTGCTTGTTGGACGCGATCGTGTAAAAACTTATATTTGGGTAATTGGTCGTGGGTAAATGATAATTGGTCAGATTCCTTCCCATTACCGATTACCGATGCGCTATTCCCCTCTACTTGATAAAACTTATAAACTTCGGTAATGGGTAAAATTAGCCCGTCTTCTAGTGCCTTCCATAAAGCTGTTGCGGTTTCTAGGGGCGAATTTTCATCAACAATTGCTAAAGTCCCTAAATCGAACTGATTGCCAATACAAGCAGCTAACTTTAAAATTTCCTGTGTCTGGGTTGGCAACTTTCGCAACTGAAGTGCCATAAATTCTACTACATCATCTGTTAGTGCCAAGGTTCGCACTCGGGCAATATCGCACTGCCAATACCGCTCTTCAAAATTAAATTTAATTAGCCCATCTTCATGCAAAGATTTGAGAAATTGTGTGCTGAAAAATGGATTGCCTTGGGTTTTCTGATAAACGAGTTCTGTCAAAGGCAGAGCCAACGCTGTAGAACAAGCTAGAGTATCGGCTACTAAACTATTTACGTCCGCTCGATTGAGCGGAGCTAAGGTAATCGCATTCACCTTTGCTTCAGTTTTTTGAATATCTGCTAAGGTCAGCATCAAGGGATGTGCTGGAAACACTTCGTTATCTCGATAAGCTCCCATTAATAAGAGATAGCAGTTATCGGTAGCACTCATCAGCAGTTGAATTAATTTTAACGATGCTGAGTCTGCCCATTGCAAATCATCCAAGAAAATCACTAAAGGATGTTCTTTTGTTGTGAATAATTGAATAAACTTTTCCAATAACAAATTGAAGCGATTTTGACCGGCACTGCCAGAAAGCTCTGGGGCTGGCGGTTGCGATCCGATAATACGTTCGAGTTCGGGAATGACTTCAACGATCGCCCCAGCGCTATCGCCCAAAGCTGCCAAAATCTTCACCTTCCATTCTTCAATTTTAGTATCTGTTTCTGACAGCAATTGTCCCATTAAATCGCGAAAAGCTTGGACAAATGCTGAAAAGGGAAGGGTGCGTTGAAATTGGTCAAATTTGCCTTTAATAAAGTAGCCTCGCTGTCTCACAATTGGTTTGTGAACTTCGTTGACAACAGCGGTTTTGCCAATGCCGGAGAAACCGGCAACCAGCATCATTTCGGTACTTCCCCCACTGACGCGCTCAAAGGCCGCTAGCAGGGAGAATACTTCCCTTTCTCTACCGTATAATTTTTCGGGGATAGAGAAGCGATCGCACACATCTCGCTCCCCTATTTTAAAGTTAGTCAGCGCCCCTGTCTCTTGCCACTGGGACAAACAAGTTTCCAAATCAAACTTGAGTCCGATCGCGCTTTGATACCGAGCTTCAGCATTCTTCGCCATCAGTTTGCTGACAATCTCAGACAGCACCAATGGAACACTCTGGTTGATCGTTGAGGCTGGGATAGGTTGTTTGGCGAGGTGGCAGTGTACCAAATCCATTGGATCGTCTGTTTGAAATGGTAACTTTCCTGTTAGTAATTCGTAGAATGTTACTCCTAAAGAGTAGAAATCTGTGCGGTAGTCAATACCCCTGTTCATCCGGCCAGTTTGTTCTGGAGATATGTAGGGTAAAGTGCCTTCGAGGACGTTAGGATTTTGAATTTCTTGGGTTTCGCGAGGCAGCAGGGAAGCGATGCTGAAGTCAATCAGCTTCACTTCTTTGCTGGTGGGGTTAATCAGAATGTTGGCGGGCTTGAGGTCTTTATGGATGACGTGGTGGCGATAAAGTCCGTCAAGGGCGTTGGCAATTTGAATGGCAATGGGAAGAAACTCGTTAACGGGCAAGCCTTCTAGAGGTTCGTTGCTATCGGATGCGAGACTAGCAAGGTAGTTACTTAAGGAAATTCCGCCAAAGTCTTCCATCACCAGAGCATAGTGGTTATGGTAAGTCTCCAGGCTGTATGCCTTAACACTGCCAGGGATCTCTAAGTTTTTAGCAATGATGTACTGGTTGCGGAAATGAACCAGTTCGTTGAAGCGGGGAAAGTCATTTCGCAGCAGTTTGATCGCGACTGGCTGCCCATTTTCCGATCGAATGCCACGATAAACTAGAGTTCGATTACCTGCGTATATTTGCTCGTTTATGTGATATCCTAGAAAAAGATTTGTGATGCTAGTCATACCTACGTATTCCTACTACTTCTATAAAGCCTGAAGTTTCTGAGACTTGATATCTACTATTGTCGCTCTATCTGCTGTGCTATTCATTGTATTACATTTTTCTTAATATACTTTGTGGTTCAACTTATGAAAGCACAAGTTTAAAACAATACTTGAATTGTTTATATAAGAGGTGTTTATACTTGAGTTAAGACTAAGTAGAAAATGAAGGAGGATAAGGCTGAGTGAAGGACAGCAGTTGATAGAAGAAAAATTTAAGAGGCTACTCAGGTACTTAAAAGTATTTTTGACACCGATGCTTGTATGCGATCGCCTATTAAGTGTTAATGTATAGTTTAGGTGATAATTTAATGTCATTAATACAATGCGGGCGGAGCGGAATTTAAAGTTGGAAGCAGAGAAAATTGAGTTTGTGTGTCAGATTTGGGACAAATGGGGATTCATGGGATCGCCAGCAGAATTATTGGTCGAGAGGCCAGAACAAGCTGCCCCACTCTAATAAGTGAATCAGGCATTAAATGCCAAAGTTGATAAGTAGACTATGGAACTAGCCCAAGTCAATTATATTTTGCCACTCAGATACTTACAATTACGAATTACCAATTACCCCTTTGATTGTTTCACTTCCAATACCTGCGCCAGTGAAACAAATTCTCGCACAAATTCTGCATAAAAGTATTGCTGCCCAAGCGCTGCGACTCCCAAACAGCAGCAGTTTGACCGTTAATTGCCGAAAAACTCGACCAAATATAAGGAAGTTCGGCGATCGCCTCAACCTTCATCCCGTGACGCACAGCCAAAGCGATCGCGTGAATCAACTCAGCAGCTTGCGGCCCCACAATACTCGCTCCCAAAATCTCCCCGTTGCGACGCCCGACAATCTTACAAAAACCAGTTGTATCCCCGGACATTTGAGCTCTTTCAACATTCTTGAAATATTCCCGACAAACAATTAGATCGTCTCCAAAACGGCGCCTTGCTTGCGCTTCAGTCAAGCCAACCCTCGCCAATTGCGGGTCAGAAAAAATCGCCCAAGGAATCCCGCGATAATCTATTTGAAACATCGGCAAAAACAAAGCATTTTTCACAGCAACCGCAGCTTCGCAATTAGCGATGTGAGGGAACGGATAACCCCCAGCAAGATCGCCGATCGCGTAAATGCGGCGATTAGTTGTTTGCAGCTTTTCATTTAAAATCACCCCCCGATCGCTGAATTTAACCTTAGCCGCTTCGAGATTTAATGACGAAAAATTGTGCCCTCTACCGGCGGCGAGAAAAATCTCCTCAGCTTCGATCGCCCTTGGCCCAGCTTGAATCCACTTTTTACCATCAATCACCCTCGCTTGAGTCACCTCAGTAGCAGTCAGAATTCGCACTCCCTCAGCTTCCATTGCAGCTTGAACCAAGCCAGCAGCCTCTCGGTCTTCTTTCGTCAAAATGTGCGAACCCTTCACCACAAGCGTAACAGTAACCCCTAATCGAGCAAAAGTTTGAGCCACTTCGACACCGCTGGGATCTGCGCCGATTACAGCCAAACTTTTAGGCAACTGTGGAAGTTTTGCTAATTTCCCGACAGTTTCCGAAGTAAAAAAGCCAGCAGACGAAAGTCCTTCTATATTGGGAATCGCCGGCAGAGTTGGACAAGCTAGCAAATAACAAAGCGATCGCAATTTTCGCCCGCCGACAACGAAAGCCAAATCCGGTTTCGCCACAAACTCGCCGCTGCCAAAAATAACATCGACACCGCGAGCAGCCAAAACGCCGAGATCATCAATTTCTGACAAATTAGAAACAACACCCTCGGCCCACTTGAGAACCCCGTCAAACCCTAATTTGATCGGCATAGAGGAATTAGCGACTTCCCAGCGAACCCCCAACTGCTGGCGGCCGATCTGCTGAGCAAAACGAGCAGCCTCCCTCAAAGTTTGGCTGTATCTCAAACCAAGGTCGATCGACTCTTTCCCCCCAGTCGGCAAATCTTGGGAATTACTTAGCGGTTCCACCAAAGCAACGCGAGCCGGGAAATTAGTTGCAGTCAAAGCAGCATAACGTCCGGCCGGAGTTCCACCAATAATCACTAAATCATAGTCAAGCATAAATAAAGAAGTCAATCGATTTTAGATTTTAGATTTTAGATTTTAGATTTTAGAATTGAAGCATTGACCACGGATAAATATCTTCGGCAAGTTTCATCTGATACAGGTTTTTTATTTCGGGACGGATGAATCCGGGAGCTTGTATCCTGGATGCTTGATTGTCAGTAGTCATTAGTCATTAGTCATTAGTCAGTAGTCATTAGTTAGTAGTTTAGGGCGATCGGCGCGCGGGGTCAGAAACCCGGTTTCTGCCTAGATACTTCGCTGTAAAACCCAAGATTTCTCAGAGAAACCGGGTTTCTTGGGTAGGTGCGCTCGAACGACCAATAAAATCGGTTTATCAACGGACAACTGACTACTGACTACTGACTACTGACTTCTTTAAGTCCAGCAATCAACCGCAGATTGTCCGCCCTTGAGCGCACAGCCACCCGAAAAAAACGATCGCCCAACTCAGGAAAACTCAAACAATCCCGAATCAAAATCCGGTGTCGTTCCAACAGACTTTTTTGAATAGAAGAAACCGACATAGACGACTCAACCAACAAGAAATTAGCCGCGCCTGGAAAAGGTTGCAAACCCGGTAAATTAGCCAAACCCTCAAATAGCTCAAAGCGAGCAACAGGAAGCCAATCCCAGGTTTGCCGCTCAAAAGCAGCATCTCGAACCACAGCAGCAGCAGCAGCAGCAGCCAAAGCATTCACAGGCCAAGGATCGCGCTGCTGCTGCCAGCGGCGCAGAATATCGGGATGGGCGATCGCACAGCCCAAGCGCAGTCCCGGCAGAGAATAGAATTTAGTGAGCGATCGTAAAATCACCAAATTCGGAAACTCCTCAACAGCATCTATCAAAGTTTCCTGCTCAGAAGGCGGTAGAAAGTCCATAAAGGCCTCATCCACCACCACCATACCTAACTGCTTCACATAAGGCAAAATCGCCTCTCTCCCAAACAGTAAACCCGTAGGATTGTGCGGGTTGTTCAGAAGCAAACCTCTCTCGGCATCGAGAGCAAGAGGAACCGGGAGACGGAAAGAAGGGGAGACAAGGGAACGGTTAGAAACCGACAAATCATCCGTTACTAAGCGGCGAACAGGCTCCGCATCCAACAATTGGAGATCCAAAGGACATTTGAGCACCTTCGCCCCGAAAGCCGAAAGAGCCCGCCAGTAATCGCCAAAAGCCGGAGTCACCAAATAAGTCGCCGGAAGCTTCGACAAATCCCAAGCCGCCCAAGTCAATAATTCCGCCGAACCATTCCCCGGCAAAATCCAATCCGGGTCAACATTCAAAGCCTCACCCAAAGCAGTCCTGAGCTCTCCATAATCCGGGTCTGGGTAAGCCGTAAGACTGCTCAAGTGTGATTGAATCGCATCCAGGGCCGACTCAGGAGGGCCCAAAGGACTGATACTGGCAGAAAAATCCAGAATAGCAGAGGCAGGGCAGCCTGCCAGTGCGGCTGCCCAAGCTAAATTCCCACCGTGTACAGGTCTAATCAAGACTCAGTTCGCCAGCTATTCCGCGTTTTTCGGGGGTGCAACTCTGTCCTTAAACAACTTCCCTGCGGAAAATGCAGGAACTCTGGTTGCCGGGATTTCCATCTTGTCGCCAGTTTTGGGATTGCGACCCTCGCGGGCCTTGCGTTCCCGCGACTCAAACGAGCCAAAACCGACCAGCGTCACCTTGTCGCCATCGGAGACAGCTTCCATGATTGCTTCAAGGGCGGCACTCAAAACAGCATCTGCCTGTTTTTTCGTCACGCTAGCCTTTTCCGCGACTGCATCAACCAATTCACCTTTGTTCATTGCGAACTCCTTCTGGATTTGCAAAATTACGTTAAACAGAGTTAGTTCAACTATTAGCCGTGAGCGATCAACTGGATTGAGGTGTGGATTGGGAGGTTTGGGTGGTTCCCTATTGCTCCCGTCCGCTTCCTCGAATCACAACTCCTGCTGAATACTAATTACCCTAGGGTAATTGGTCAGAAAAGGAATTTTTGTTTCTAAGTGCTGAAAACCCCACAGCATCTAATTTTCACTGCATTATTCTAAAGTCTTGCCGACCGTTATGGATCGGTGGAACCTTTAATTTATATGGAACTTGCTAATTTTTTTTAATTAATCCCAAAATTTAGGTAAAAAAATACCACCTTGGAGAGAAGATTTGTCGCCTCGGTGGATTTGAAAGCCTAAAGAAATAAGAAATAGAAGGAATAAAATGTAATTTGTCAAGGGCTAAAGGAAAAGTTTTTTCCTTCTTTCTTCTTTCTTTCCCCTCTTTCTTTCGCCAGCGGGGCAGGGCTGTTTCATTCTCTCTAAACCCGCCAGGGGCTGAAGTCCCTGTCTCATAGCAGAAGTCGTCTTTAGACGACTGAAAGAGTGATTTATCAATAGTCCGGACAGTTTTCAAGCACTAACGGTAGAATGAGGGTTTCAGCCTTCTCAGCGAGATCTAATGCTAACGGTAGAATGAGGGTTTCAGCCTCTGTCTCAAAAACTGTCCGGAGTATTGATTTATACTCCTCTTGCATAGGACTAATGAGTTCTTTAGTCCTATGCAAGAGGACTTTAGCTTTGAAGCAGGGGTTGAAACCCCTGTCGGACTGTCGAGTTCAGGGGAAAGAGGGTGGAAAGTTGACAGCAAGGCATTTTTCCTTCGTTCCTACTGTCTCGGCTGGACGGGCTGGCTGCGCTGCAACAGTTGGCGGGCGTCGGGACTGATGTTGTTTTGGTAGCCAAAGTTCGATCGATCGCTATCATCCAAAATCTGCGGTGTCAGCAATACAATCAACTCCGCTCGCTGGTTAGCCTTATTTGTGCTCCTGAACAGCGAACCGATAATCGGCAAATCTCCCAAAATCGGAATCTTGTTCGCTGTAATCCGTTCTTCGTCGCGGATAATCCCCGAAACAATCAAAGTCTGACCGTCCCGCAGGCGAATTAAGCCTGATTGCAAGGAGCGCTCGCCCAGCAGCCTGATAGTATTGGTGTTCGGGCCCGTGCTTAGGTTTTGGGGGGTGCCCGGTGTCCTGATAATCGGGTTCACCCGCAGAGAAACAAAGCCGTTGTCGTCAATCCGGTCAATTGCTACCCCCAACTGCAAACCAGCCCTGTCTTTGACGGCCGTCACCGTTGTGGTACTTGTATTTCCGGTAGTCTGGGTGTCGGACGTGATGTTACTGATCACCTCATCAGTAATATTCACATTTGCCGTTTCTCCTTCTTGAACCACCAAAGTCGGATCTGTCAGGATTTTGGCATTCTGGCTCTGAATAGTTGCCTGCAACGCCGACAGGAACCTCCTGGGATATTGGAACAGCGGGAACAGGCCGAAAGTTGCACTTCCTGAGCCAGTCGTCGAGCCTGGTTCGTAATCCGTAATTCCAAGTCGCGTGGGGTCATTAGTCACTGGGGCTGTCGGCTGGAGGAACACACCTTTGGCGGGGCCTTCGAGACCTTGACCTGTAAACGGCACGGTACGCCGACCGTTGGCATCGTAGAAAGGAGTATCCCTGAATTGTGTGGGAATGTCTCGGTTCTCAATAATCGGCCGATTAGCTATGCCACTACTTACATCCTGGCCAGTGGGCGGATTGATACCACCAAAATTGAGACTTGCAGCCCCATTGTCATTGACGAAAAAATTGTTATTAATCCCGAAAGAGAAACTGCTGTTGGTGGTGTTGTTTCCCAACAAGTTGATATCGATCACCTTGACGTTGACAGCGACTTGACGGCGACGCAAATCTAGCTGTGTCAAGAAAGCCACAGCCATGTCAACTTTGCGCGGGTCTCCCACTAAAGTGATGGAATTAAGCCGAGAATCCGCCAGCACCGACAGTCCCCTCAGTAAGAGCGGCCCGGTGCCTTCCCTAGCGCCGATCGCCTTAATGTCGGGTTCCCTAATTTCCACATCCCGCGCCGCATTTCCCTGGCCCACGCTTTGAATCGTCACCCGAGTAATCGGCAGTTGAGTTTCCGCACCTTGAGCGCTCAAAAAGTTAGCTGCATCCGTAGATCTGACTTGATTGAGCCGCAGAGTCCGAATGATAATATTGCGCGAGTCGATCGGCAAGCTAGTCCCTACAAAAATCGTCCGCCCCTGACGGTTAGCTTGCAGCCCGCTGAGCCGCAGCACGTAATTAAAGACATCTTGCACCGACTCGTTTTCGATGTCCAAAGAAATCTTCGGCCCTTCATCTGAGCCGGAGGCTCCCGGCTGACCAGGCACTGCGGGCTGGCCCGGTTGAGTAGGGGCACCGCCACCTGTAAAAGCAATGTTCAATCCAGCAGCGCGGGCCAGCAGAGCCAAAACGTCCCGGACTGGGGCATCCCGCAGCACCAAGCGGGGGATGCGTTCTCCCGAACTCAGTTCAATATTTCCCGCGCCGGGGGCGATGTTAGACACCGCGATATCTCCCAAGGGCGGCGCAACTGCCCGTGGCTGGAAAGGCGCAGCCTGATTTGTCTGGGACTGAATTTCGCTGGGGAGGGGCGGGCGATCGTTTCTGGTAACAGTAACTTCGGGATTTGGCAGCAGCACGCCTGGGTTTTGCGACGTGCGGACTTGGGGAGCCGGCGGGGGAGCTGTTTGGCTCAGCGGCAGACCTGGAGGCGGCGGGGGTACAGTTTGGGCAGACTGTGCTGTACCGCCCTCTCCGGCAACGCTGAGAACGATGCTTTGGCCTTGTCCCGGCACAATTTGTCCGTTGGGAACTCCGTTGGTACCCGCCACCACAACGCGGATGCTGTTAGCCTCTACCTGGCTGATTTCTACGGAAGAAATCCCTGGAGCGGGGTTATCTTGACGGAAGCTGTTGCCTTGTGGCAAACGAAGCTGGGTGTTAACAATTGTGGCTTGGTAAGTATTGCCGTTATTGATGGCGAAAACTTGCGGGCGATCGCCCTTTTCTGTCGCCAGCACAATATTTACGCCATTATTGCCTTGACTTACTTGCACTCCTGTGACTTGAGTGGGCGCTGCCCAGACGGGGGCTTGGGCGATCGCAACTCCTGCAACGCTGCATAAGAGTCCTCCACTTAACCGTAGATGCTGTTTCACGTTCTCTCCTCCACTACACTTTGTTATTTTTTGTTCGCAGTCTTTTGTCGCTAGCTGCTAAACTCACTAAAATATTCTCGCTTCGAGCCTTTTTAAACGAAGAAGTTATGCCCTTTTCGATTTTAGATTTTCGATTGGGAATAACAGATGACATAGGGGTTAGAAGCTATCCTACAGCAATCCTCGCATCATTTGTGTATTTCTTACTCCCTCCCCTTTGTAAGGGGAGGGTTGGGGTGGGGTAAAAAAAATACGACTCCTGCAAAAATTGCTATACAGTTCCATTACTTTTTGAAACTGGTATTAGAAGAAATTAGGTTTTAGAGCAAATTGTTGATTGCCATATAAAAAGAACTATTTAATGGCATTCATATTTTTTGACTTCTACCTTCAATCATCCAATTTCAACCTTCTGCCTTCTGCCTTCTTGTGAAATAGCCATTTGGTAACAATAGCTAACTAATATCCGCCAAACTACAGCTACTTAGCAGCAGGACTTGGAGCCGGAGTTGGCGCTTTTTCTTCTTGCTTTAACGGCAGCAGTGCGTGCAAGTCAAAAGCAGTTTTAATTTTAGTTGGCGGCTGCTCCACAGGGACTATTTTTCCTTTCAAAAAGTCAACTTCAATGGGCTGATTTGATGCTAGCAATTCAGATTTCAAATTCCTAACTACCAACAGCGACTGCATCAACTCCAAGTTACGCATAAAATTGCGGGTTTGAGCGAAAGTGCCTTCAAACTCTACCTTGAATTTTTTGCGTCTGAGCTTGCCAGCCAGGGACGGCCCGAAGGAGGTATCGGCGAGAATATCAGGGTCTGGAGCTCCCGGCGCGGCGGTTGCTGCCGCTGGGGGCATATCCGGCTCAAACTTGGTAATTTTAGCCTTGAGGTCATCTCCTTGCACGCCTGCATTGATTCTATTAACCAGTTGCGTCATGTCAAGCAAAAGCGTGTTGGCGCTGGCGTCGCTGGCAAACATTGCCGTCACGTTTGCCCGACGCTGTTTTGCTTCTTCTTGCTTGGCTTCTGCTTCTGCCTTTTTTTGAATTTGAGTTTTCAATTGCAGTTGCGTTTGCTTGCTTTCGCTAAGTTTTTGCTGGAATTCGCCGCTTTTTTGGAATTCCGGAAGTACGAACTGGTAGCCGAGGCCGCCAGCGAGTAGGAGGCCGAGAACCGCGATGCCGATTGCTTGGACTTGGGGTGTCAGCTTAATGCCGAATATTTCCTGAGCCCCTGTCTCTTCTGCTTGTGCGCCGCTGGGAATAAACTGATTTGCTGTCATTGTTTTTTCACCTCTGGTTTTTGTGGTTCTAGCACTCCTTTTTCTTGAAGTGTTTCTATCCGTATTGCTAGCCCGTCTGCTTGCTTGCTGCGGAGCTCGGGGAGCAACTCGGAGGCTCCGGTCGGGCTGAGCGTCGTTTCAATTTTATATTCCACTACTGGTCGCAGTTTGGGAAGTTCTGGTGGTGCTGCGTTTTGGTTGCGTACTTGTAATTGTACGGGGTTGTTTTTTAAGGTGGCCGCTATCAGTTTGGTATCGGTGTTAAGGAAGAAAGGAGAGCGCTGGACTAGCAGCATAAAGTCGTTAACTTGAGCAAAGGTACTGGCTATCCCTGAAATTTGTACTTTTGATGCCTGCTGCGGGACGACGGGAGGGGGAGCGGCAGCCGGGGTAGGGCTGGCTGGAGACGGACTCGCTCCTGGGGACGGGCTGGCTGCGGGGGTGGCTGCAGGGGGTGGGGGTGCTGCTGCAACGGGGGAGGGACTGGGGTCGATTTGCTCGATTTTGCCAATTTGCACTCCCGCCGGAGTACGGGCGCTGAGGTCTTGCAGCATCGCTGACCAAGGTTTAATTTGGTCGAATACTCCGGCTAATGCTTTGTATTCGGCGGTAACTTGGTCGGTTTCGGCGTTGATGGCTTTGATGGTGCTGGCTTGAGTGTTTAACGTTACCAGTTCTTGGTCGATGGTTGCTTGTTGTTGGGCCAACTTGTTATTTTCGTTAGTCGCCCACCACCAGGCGCCCAGGACGGCGGCGTTGACCCCGAAGGCAAACAGCACCGCCCCATATATGGGCAGTTGGTCTTTGGCTCCACCGGAACTTTTTTTAGCTGGGCTTTTGGTTGCAACTGGTTTGTAGTCCGGACGGTCGTTGAGAAAATTAATATCTAGGCTGTACATGGCTTCACTCGATTTTATAGCAGAAGGAAGAAGGGAGAAGGCACAAGGTAGAAGGTATAAGGCACAATGTAGAAGGTAGAAGGTAGAAGGAAAAAGTTATCTACCGCTGATGTTTCAGCAATTAAGAATGTCCTAACAGTCTTGGCTGTTGCTATAGATTTAAATTAGAAATTTGAGATTTTAGACAGAACCCAAGATTGCTGGTACAAGTGAAGGATTTATTTAGGGAAGAAAGAAACAACTTTCTGCCTTCTACTGAAGGAAGGGGCTGTTTCTAGCTCAGATATATTCTACCTTTTACCTTCTACCTTCTACCTCCAATATTCTACCTTCTGCTTTCTGCCTTCTTCTTTTGGCAGGGATTTTTACCTAAAATTCTCAAATGGGTTTTTCTCTCATCTAAAACTGTTAGGTCACATAACCTCCCTTAGTCCTAAACCTAGCGCGACTCCTAAACCTGCTCGCTGTTCAGGGGTAATTTCTTGGCTGATTTCGAGTCCTAGGGTTTCGATGGGATCGACTTGAGATGCGGGCAAGCTTAATCTTTGCATAAAAAATTCGTCTAGTTTGCCGATCGCAGCTCCAGGGCCTGCTAGCAGCAGTTGCGCTACTTCGAGTTCTTCGCTCTGGTTGAGGTAAAAGTCTACTGAGCGGCGCAGTTCGTCTGCTAGTTCTCCCAATACTTTTATCATCGCATTTGTTCCCGGATTGGCGTCTCCCGATGCGCCCATTGTATCTGTGACGGGTAGGGTCATGCCTTGCAGTTCGCTGGTGTCTCTGGTTGGCGGCAGGTTCATGGCTTGGTTGAGGGCGGTCTGGATTTGGTAGGTGCCGATCGGGATGGTACGGTTGAACTGAGGTATACCGTCCACTACTATAGCTAACTCGGTACTGTCAAATTCTATGGCGGTGAGAACTGCTGCTTCTTGGGAGGAAAATTGTTGCAGTTGTTCTTTGAGGGTGCGGATTAGAGCAAAACTGGTTACTTCTAGTACGTCTATAATCAGTCCGGCTTCTTTGAAGGTTTCGATGTATGTGTCGGTAACTTCTCTGCGGGTTGCTACTAACACGACTTGCACTTTTTCTACTCCATCGTCATCTACAAAAAGGCCTATTTTTTGATAGTCTACGTCCGCGTCTTCTCTGGGAAACGGCAAGTAAAGTCCTGCTTCTGCGTTCATGTAATCCCGCAGTTCTTCTTCGTTGAGCTCTGCAGGAACTGGGATGAGGCGGATGACGGCTTCGCGGCCGGGAATGGCTGTGGCTACTCGCTTGGCTTTGATTTTGTTGTCGGCGAGGACGGTACGTATTAGTTCTGCCATTCCCGGCGGATCGACTATTTGTCCTTCTTGTACTATGTCTTCTGGAACTTCTATTGAGGCTAGGATGCCTAATTTTAATGCCTGAGCTTTCTTTTCGAGCTGAATGATGTTGATGCGGTCTGGGGCTATTTCGATCCCGATTCCTGGCTGGCGTTGGGAAAGTAGACCTTTGAAAAAGTTAACCATGTGATTGGGTCGCCGGTAATTGCTATTTTTTTCTTTTGTTGTTGGCCAGCCTGATTCAGCGAGTCCGGTGTTGGAGGGTTGGTTTCCAACTGCCGAAAGAGTGCTGTAATCTCGGTATCCCGCCGTAGCTACGCAGCTCCGTCTGTGTTGCGCGATCGCTAGTTCCGATTTTATGCTATCCAATTTACTTGACAATAGCTATTCTGCTGCGAATGTCAATAAATTCCAGCTCGATCGGCCGAAAACCTGCTGATTCTGCACAAAAACAGATTATCTCGCTCCTGGGCCCAGGTACAAAACTCTGTTACTGACTCGATCGCGCTTGATTCGGGCGATCGCTTTTTTCTCTAACGGTTCCCATAACTCTCAAATTTTATTCTATGAAACGTAAATCTTGGCAACTGTTTGCTGTTTTTGGGCTGGTGGGGCTGCTGCTGGCTGCGGTGGTGAGTTGCAGCAAGCCGGCTGTTAATTCCCAGGCAAATAATACGCAGGAAATCGAGTTCTGGACTATGCAGCTTCAACCTCAGTTTACTGAGTATTTCAACAAGACGATTGCCGGTTTTGAAGCGGAAAATCCGGGGGTGAAGGTGCGTTGGGTGGACGTTCCTTGGTCGGCGATGGAAAGCAAGATTTTGGGGGCTGTTTCGGCGAAAACAGCGCCGGATGTGGTGAACCTAAATCCCGATTTTGCTTCGCTTTTGGCGGGACGCAATGCTTGGCTGGATTTGGATTCTCGGATTCCGCAGCAAGTTCGATCGACCTATCTGCCAAATATCTGGAAAGCTGGCGTACTCGACGGCAAGAGTTTTGGCATTCCTTGGTATCTCACGACTGGGGTGACAATTTACAATACGGAGTTGTTGAAGAAGGCGGGAATTGCTAAGCCTCCCGCTACCTATGCCGAGTTGGCACAGGTGGCGAAGCAGGTGAAGGAAAAGACTGGTAAGTTTGCTTTTTTTGTGACTTTTGTGCCGGAAGATTCGGCCGAGGTTTTGCAATCTTTCGTGCAGATGGGTGTGCCTTTGATTGACGCTAAAGGCAAGGCGGCTTTTAATTCTGATAAGGGCAAAGCTGTTTTTCAGTATTGGGTAGATTTGTACAAAAACGGACTTTTACCGCAGGATGTTTTGGTGCAGGGACATCGCAGGGCGATCGAGCTTTATCAAGCTGGAGAAACTTCTTTGTTGGCTTCTGGGCCTCAGTTTTTGAAGGCGATTTCTGAGAATGCTCCGAGTATTGGTGCTGTTTCGGCTGCTGCCCCTCAAATTACGGGGGAAACAGGGAAGAAGACTGTGGCGGTGATGAATTTGGTTGTACCCCGCGACAGCAAGCGCCCTGATGATGCTGTCAAGTTTGCTTTGTACGTGACTAATTCTCAAAATCAGTTGGCTTTTGCTAAGGCTGCTAATGTTTTGCCTTCTACGGTTGAGGCTTTAAAGGACGATTATTTTAAGAGCGTTCCTGCTGATGCTGCTGCTGCCGATCGAGCTCGGGTTGTTAGTGCTTCTGGGTTGACTTCCGCCGAGCTATTGATTCCGCCTCTCAAGGATGTTAAAAAGTTGCAAAAGGCGATTTATGACAATTTGCAGGCGGCAATGTTGGATGAGAAATCGGTAGAACAGGCTGTGGCTGATGCGGCTAAGGCTTGGGATCAAAGGTAGTTTTTAATTGAAGCTGGGGCGGGATTTTTTTTGATCTCGCCCCTTGCTTTTAAGGTAGAATTGTCCAGTCTTTCTGCACTAAACCAGGCACTTGCGAAAAATCTCGGTAGTTGCGCGTAACGAGGATAGCATTATTAGCAAGTACAATAGCAGCAATCCGCAAATCTTGCGTGCCGATGCGTATTTTTTGACTGCGGAACCCAGTGTAAATAGTGAAAGCATTCTGGTCAAATTTCAGAATTTTGAGAGTTTTGAAATCATCTAATGTATCCCATAAGTTGGTGTAAGCCAATACTAATTTGTCCGCTTGCGAAGGTTCAGAAGCCTGTCTGATAACATTGAACCTGCCGCGAATTACTTCCTCTACTGTTACGATAGTTACAGCAAAATTTTCTGCGTTAACCTTGACCTGCTGCACCATCATTGGATGATTTTTTTGCCAAAGGGAGAAACAATCCGTATCAAGTATGTATCGGCTCATTTGGTCTCAACCGCAGCGTCAATTTGACTATAATAAGCTTCGGTTTCTGCATCGAGTTCGCGGCGATATTCTTCTATGTGTGCCAATACCTCATCGTATTGGGGATCGTTTTCATACTTACCAGCTAACCTCACCCAAGGATTGTTCGATCGACTAGAAGTGAGTTTGACAGAGACGATTTCAGCTTCGGCTAGCTGGGCATTTACTAAATCGTGAAGGTTTTGCAGTGCTTGCGATCGCGTCTCGCCAAAAGCTTTACATTCGGGCCATCCCAGCAACGCTGCACTGAATGTTTTGTCTGATTCGTTTTTAATGATTATGTGAGCAGTTGAGCTGTCGAGGTCGCCCCCAAAGTCAGTGCGATCGGCTGCGCGAATGTCGCAGGTAGCGTTACCTGTTAAGAGTGTTTTTGTCTTGACTGTCTGCTTGGTGTTTTCCTGGCGCGGCTTTTCTCTTTCTCCAATGATAAGCTGGTCTGCTTTGAGAACCGCCTCCAGAAATTTGACCATGTTTACTCTATCCTTGGTGTTTTCTTGGAGGAACTTTTCTAGTGCTTCTTGCCACCTCCCCGAGTCACCAGCTACCTTGACTGTAGAATAATCGATGTTTTCCTGACGCTGCTTGATTATGTTTCGCCTGAAAAGCTCGTCAAATAGTAAAGTTTGCTCTTGGGCTGGCAAAGCTTCTATATATTCAATTAGCGTTTGCACCGATATAAGGCTGCTCATAAACTTCGACATCTAAATTTTTCTAAACTCACTTGTATTGTAACAAAAATTTGGCATTGGGGATTGGGCATTAGGTATTAATCTTTTTTGAGATCGCCCCTTGCTTTTTTCGGTCACTTGACGTATTATTTAAGAATGGGAATCTGTGTCGCCGTATATAAGCAGATATCACCTTTTAATTTATTATCGAATGATGAAATTATCGCCTCTTCACAACGCGGAGTCGGAGGAAAACTCTGGATAAGTCAATCTAGACTATTTTCGAGGTAAATGTTTGTTGATAAGAACGATCGCTCATCCCAGTTTCTGGGTTTCTTTATCCCGTGCGATCGCCTTTCTCAATTCAGCTTGATTGATAATTGGTAGGAAGATAGCCTGAATTTCTCAAATATTCAGAAATTTGACTTGTGTTAAAATCAAAGCTCAGATCGGAATAGGATAAAATTCTTATGCCAGCGATGACACTCAAAGATTTAAACCAAGTTCAAACCCTTTTTTCCGAAGCTGGTTTAGATTACAAAATAGAACTAGAAGACGGGAAACTTTCAATTGTGGGGCCATCAGACATCGTATCCAGTGAAATCAGCAGTATTTTGATTCGCTTGCTGGGTAACTGGGTTTATCCCCGTCGCTTGGGGAGAGTCTTTGATTCCGCAGGCGGTTTTATCATGCCGGATACGAATGTCAAAGCGCCGGATGTTTCTTTTGTGCGGGCCGCCCGCTTGCGCCAAAGTCCGCGTTATTTTGGAGAACTTGTCCCCGATTTGGTGGTTGAGATTAAATCTCAGAGCGATCGCATTAAGCTTATAGAAACTAAGGTTTTGAAGTTTATAGAACTGGGTGCGACCGTCGGAATTCTGATCGATCCTGATGAAGAAACAGTGACTATTTATCGCTCTACAGGCGAACCGACTGTTTTAGGAAATGGCGATATCTTAACAGTAGCAGAACTTTTTCCCGGTTGGGAATTGCCCGTTTCGGAATTGTGGCCTCCTATCTTTACGGAGGAAGAAACACAATTCTGATGCGTTTAAGCTTGGGATTGTTGTTGTTGCAGAAAATAGCCGACGAGATAAAGCGAACCACAAAGGATTGTTAGGTTGTCGCCTGTAACAGCAGCATCTAAAGCTGTTGTTAAGTCGGAGAAGGCTTGACAGAGAGTTAATTCGGGGCAGATAATTTGAGCTAGGGTGGCTAATTCTGCGGGGGATGATGAGTTGTGATCGGGTACGGGTACTAGGTAAAGTCGATCGCCCTTTTTGAGTAATGCTTTCAAAATATCGTCGCAGTCTTTGGTAGCCAGAATCCCAATTACCCAGTTAATCGGTTGGGAACTGTTAATATTATCGACATATTCGCGCAGTGCGATCGCCGCGGCGGGGTTGTGCGCGCCGTCAATTAATATGTTGCGGTTTTTCCAAGTTGTCTGCTGGAGTCTTCCGGGCCATTGGGTTTTGGCGATACCGTTTTCGATGGCGGTTGGGGATATTTGCCATCCTTGGTTTTGGAGAATTTGCAAAGTTGCGATCGCAATTGCTGAATTCATTAGTTGAAATTTTCCCAGCAGCGGCAATTGATATTTTATTTTAACCGCATTTTGATTTAACTGATATTCTGCGAACCCTTGTCCTAAATCTATTGCTGGTTTTACCCAAGTTGCCGGACAGTCTAGTTCTTGAATGCGTTTTTCTACTACTATTCTAGCTGATTCTGGCAATTCTCCGATCACTGCCGGACACTTTGGTTTGAGAATTCCCGCTTTTTCCCCAGCAATATCGGCGACGGTGGGACCGAGTATTTGCCAGTGGTCGAGACTGATAGAAGTAATGACGCTAGCGAGAGGTGTTTCGCAAACGTTAGTCGCGTCTAATCTTCCGCCCAATCCAGTTTCTATGACTGCAATATCTGCTTTTTGTTCGGCGAAATACAGCCAAGCTGCGGCGGTGATTATTTCAAATTGAGTGGGAGTTTCGGTGTTATTTTCGGTGGCGGCGACAACTCGTTCTAGACACTGTTGCAATTCTGTTGGGGAAATCGGTTTTTGGTTGATGCAAATTCTTTCTGTCCAATCGATTAGGTGCGGGGATGTGTAGCGCCCGACTCGATAGCCTGCTTCTGTTAGTACGGAAGAGAGATAAGCGCAAACGGAACCTTTGCCATTGGTGCCGGCAATGTGGATAATGGGTACTTTTTGGTGGGGGTTATCTAGTTTTTCTAGAAGTTGTTTGATTCTTTCTAGGCCGAGGTGGACGCCGAAGTGTTGGTAAGATTGGAGGATGGATTCTGCATTCATTGAGGATGATAAATTCTGTTTGTGTGTGAATTATATTTTTTTATTAACCGCAGAGGGCGCAGAGGGCGCAGAGTGAGAGAAGAAAGAGATAGATATCTAAGAAAAGAGAGGTTTATAATTGATTCATTGTATTTATTGCGGGTGAAAAAAGGTGGCTTTGGATATTATTTCTCTGTTTTCGGGTTGTGGGGGGTTGGATTTGGGTTTTCGCTTAGCTGGGTTTAATCCGGTTTGGGCGAATGAATATGATAAGTCTATTTGGGATACGTATAATTTCAATCATCCTGAAACTATTTTAGATCGCAGAGATATCAGAAAAATCAAATCTGATGAAATTCCTAATTGTATTGGGATAATTGGCGGGCCTCCTTGTCAAAGTTGGAGTGCGGCCGGCGCTAAACGGGGAATTGATGACAGTAGGGGTCAACTTTTTTGGGAGTATATCAGAATTGTGCGGGACAAGCAGCCTTTGTTTTTTTTAGCTGAAAATGTTAGCGGTATCTTGGCCCCCAGAAACAAGGAGGCTTTCACTTATATATTATCGCAGTTTGAGGACATTGGCTATCGGGTTTCGTACAAGTTGGTGAATGCTATAAATTTTGGTGTTCCGCAAGATAGGCAAAGGGTGATTGTTGTTGGCTATCGGGAAACTCTGGGTTTTGGTTTTGAGTTTCCCGAACCTGGAACCGAGGTTTTGACGCTGAAAGATGCGATTTTTGATTTGCAGGCGATCGCGCCAATGTCAGTTAAGGGTAAATTAGATAATTATCACGATTCTGTCCCAAATCACGAATGTGCGGATTTGGGGTTTTCCAGCCTTTATATGTCGCGCAATCGAGTTAGAAGTTGGTCAGAACCTTCGTTTACAATTCAGGCAAGCGGCAGACACGCACCTCTCCATCCTCAAGCTAGTAAAATGATTCTGGTTGGCAAAGACAAGCGCATTTTTGACCCCAATTCGCCTCAGCCTTACCGTCGGCTTTCTGTGCGAGAGTGCGCGAGAGTTCAGACTTTCCCGGATGAGTTTATTTTTAAGTACAAGTATATTGCTGATGGATACAAAATGGTCGGCAATGCTGTTCCTGTGAAGTTGGCGAGAGTTTTGGCAAGTAAGATTTTTGAGGATATTGTCAACTTAAGCCGACCATCTACCAGTCCCTAGGGAATGAATTCCACGGGGCTTTTAGCGAAAGTCCTCGCTATGAAGACTAATCTCAAATCCGTTGACATCAGAATTATTCATCTCTCTCTTCTCCTCCTCTGTGTCCTCTGTGGCCTCTGCGGTTTAATAATTCCGAATTATCTGTCATTGAAACTTGGTTAACTGACCGAGATTATGCTGAATCGCATTTGTCCCGCGGATGTGAGACAAGGGAGAACCTCCGTACAAAAAGCTATTCAAACTAACTTGATAATTTTGTTGAACTGCTAAATCCAGCCACAAATTGTTAATCGCATCTCCGAGCTTGTAGTCGGGAATGTTGTGCTGATAGTAAGGAAAACTGTCTATACAAGTATTGAAAAAGTTCTTGCGCCCGCAATGCTTTAAATACTGATATCGCGGCTTGAATTCAGTTTGATTTTCCAATACTGTATATATAGTATCTGCGAGAGATTCTGGGTCAAATTTGGCGTAAAGACCCGCACCTTCGGGGAAAACTGGCGAGTTGCCTCTGGCGTATTGGTTGAATTCTTCAAAACAAATTACTGGTACGTTGCAACTCATGGCTTCGGTAATTCCCCGGTTTTTTCCTTCGAGGAGGGAACCGAGGACGAATGCTTGGGCTCGCGAATAATATGTGGGGATTTCGCTGTAGTAGTCAACTCTCGGCACTAAGTTAATGTAGTCGGAGGGATTGGTTAAAATTTCCTCGACTTGTTGCCATTCTTCTAAGGCGTACTGGTCGAGAGTATTCAGGTTGCTAGCATCAAATTCGTGGCCGGTGACTACTGTTAATTTAATCGGTTTTTGCGGATATTTTTGGCGGTAAACTTTTAAGGCTTTGGCTATAATTGGCAAATTTTTTTCTTCGGAAATTCGGGAGACGGCTAGCAAGTCTATGTCTTTGGCGGGGACGTTGCGCGGGGAAATTAAGTATTCGTTGATGAAGTCGGTGTCTTGCAGTGGTATGATTGGTTTGTGGGCGCGATCGGGATAAGTTTTGCGAAACCATTTATCCCGCTGCGGGTTTTTGTATAAACTGGAGTAGGCGTCAGCTATGGGGGCCCAGGAGTAGGAGATTCCGGGGGAATAGGCGAAGGATAAAAATACTGAGGAAAGTTCAGGAAATAGTTTGTTGATGAGTTCGACTGCTTCGCTGAAGTAAATTCCTTTGATGAAACGCCCTTCGTAAAACAGCGGGGGAAGCAAGACGTAGAAACTGACGGTATCGAAGCGGTGGGGTTGGTCTTCAAATATCTCCCAGCTAAAGGCGTCTAAGTCTGCATAAATTTCGGCGATTGGTTTGTTGATGTGGGGGTTGCGTAAATATGGTTTTTGTCGATCGTAGTTTCCGCGTACCATATAATTCTGAGTGTGAGTATCTAGCTTTTTTTATTTAACCGCAGAGGGCGCAGAGGGCGCAGAGAAGAAGAGAGATATTCACAAGTCATCTAAGGGTTGTTCTAGTGATTCATTGTCGCCAATTGTGAGGGCGAGTTGGTAGATTTGGCGGCGGGGGAGGGATGTTTGTTGCGCTAGTTGGCGGCTGGCTTGGGAACGACTTATGCCTTCTGCAATTAATGTTTGCAATTCTGCTTTGATGGCGTCTTCGGAAAATATTGGGGCTGCTGTTTGGAGGCCGGCAATTACGAGGGTAAATTCTCCCTGGGGTTCGCGATTGGTGTAAAGTGCGATCGCACTTTCTATACTACCACGCCAAAACTCTTCGTGCATTTTAGTTAACTCTCTCGCCAGCACAATCTGTCTGTCGCTTCCCAAAGTAGTTGCTAAATCTTGTAAAGTTTGCCGCAATCGGTGCGGAGATTCGTATAATATTATAGTGCGGGATTCTATTTGCAAAGCTTCTAAACTCTGTTGGCGTTCTTGACCTTTCACGGGTAAGAAACCTTCAAATACAAATCTTTGTGTGGGTAATCCTGATGCAGTTATACCAACAATGCAAGCGGTCGGGCCGGGAATCGGAATAATGTTAATATTAGCATCGGCGCAAGCTTTGACCAACTCGGAACCGGGGTCAGAAATTCCCGGCATTCCGGCATCGGTGACGAGGGCCATATCTTTGCCTAAAAGCAGTTTGTCGATGAGTTCGGGGACTCGTTGGTGTTGGTTGTGTTCGTGATAGCTAATTTGGGGCGTTTTGATTTGGAAATGGTGCAAAAGTTTGCCTGTATGGCGGGTATCTTCGGCGGCGATGAAGTCTACTGTTTGTAAAATTCGGATGGCGCGAAATGTCATGTCTTCGAGGTTGCCTATCGGGGTTCCTACGATGTAAAGTGTTCCTGTATTGGGATTTGCTTGCATTTTAAGAGTGGGATTTTTTAACCGCAGATGAACGCGGATTAACGCCGATATGAAAACGGGATTATTTTTGGGATTGGCAACTTTAGATTTAGTTTATTTGACCGAGAAGCCTCCGGGTGAAAATCAGAAAGTTGTTGCTTCTGATTGTACCATTGCTGCGGGCGGGCCCGCGGCCAATGCTGCGGTCACTTTTAGCTATTTGGGGAATGCGGCGGTATGGGCTGGTGTTTTGGGCACTCACGCGATCGCCCAACTAATTCGTGCAGACTTAGCGGAGTATAATGTCAGGATAATTGATTTGGAGCCCGGGCGATCGCACTCGCCGCCAGTGTCCTCGATTATTGTAACTGAAGCAACGGGCGATCGATCGGTAATTTCCATCAATGCTATGAAATCGCAAGTTGACAGTCAAACAATTAACCAGGATATTTTAACATCCGTTAATATTGTACTGGTTGACGGGCATCAAATCGCAGCCAGCAAACAAATTGCTCAACTTGCCAAGTCAAAAAACATTCCCATTGTCCTCGACGGTGGCAGTTGGAAACCCGGATTAGAGGAAATATTGCCTTTCGTTGAATGGGCGGTATGTTCCGATAACTTTCATCCGCCCGACTGCGACAATTCCGAACAAGTCTTTGCTTACCTCTCAGCAGCCGGAATTTCCCATATTGCCATCACTCGCGGCGACAAATCAATTTTATACCTCAGCAATGACAGTTATGGCAGTATAGAAGTACCTCAACTTCAAGCCGCAGACACTTTAGGCGCTGGCGACATCTTTCACGGGGCTTTCTGTCACTACATATTGCAAAATAACTTTACCGATACTCTCACTGCAGCAGCTAAAATAGCTTCCCATTCCTGCAAAAGTTTCGGAACTCGTGCTTGGATGAATAAGGCTTAATTTTAAATAAAAATTAACCAAACTATCCGGTTAAAACCGCTCAAAGCTAGAAAAATTGAACTGGCAGCACTTGTTGAGTTAAAATCCTGACAGCAAGTTCGACAAAATTGGTGAACTTACCTCTTCTCTTCCTTCGCGGCATTAGCGCCTTCGCGGTTCGTTAACAAAATTGCTATATTAGTAAGACAAGTTAAAGTCACACAAAACACTCCCAAAACAACATACCCGAATCATGTCTGACACCCAACCCCTAACTATCACCCTTCCCCCTTTGCGGATTACCCTCACTGAACAACAGCAAGTTAACCTAGAATGGCTGACACAAAACTTGCCCAATCTACTCACCCCAAGCAAACAAGAAGTTCCCGACAATATGAAACAGTGGGTGGCGGCCAACAAATTATTAAATCAACCCGACGCCGAAATCATTCAAGCGCTAATAAATACAGGCATAGATGCGGAAACAGCCAGCGCAGAAGTTAAGGAAATATCATCTCATCCCTACTTCCAAGCAGGCAGCCATTACGTGCAGTTATTGCAGAAATTAGAATCGCATCTCAGGATTAACAATCAATTAGCTGCATTGTCTTCCAAGTTTGGCACAATCGAACGCAAAAGCAGCCTTTCTAGAGAGTATTTTCTCGAAAATTACTACGCCAAAAATACCCCAGTAATTATTACCAATATTATGCACAACTGGAAAGCGTTGCAGTTGTGGACGCCGGAATATTTGCAGCAAAAATACGGCGATGCAGAGGTACAAATTCAAGCTAACCGCAACTCAGACCCGAATTACGAAATTAAGATAGAAAATCACAAGAAAATTGTTTTGTTCCGCAAATATGTAGAGATGGTAGTCAAGGGCGGACCTAGCAACGACTACTACATGGTTGCTAACAACAAAACTCTGGAAAGAGAGGAATTTAAACCCCTATTCGACGACATTGAAATTTTCCCAGAATATCTAAATCCCACGGATACAAAAGGCAGAGTTTTCTTTTGGTTCGGTCCGAAAGGCACGATTACACCGCTGCACCATGACCCAGTTAATTTAATTTTAGCTCAAGTGTCGGGTCGCAAACTAATTAAATTGATTTCTCCACAACAAACACCTCTGCTTTACAATCACGTTGGAGTTTTCAGCAAGGTTGACGGCGAGAATCCCGATTATGACAAATACCCACTTTACAGAGATGCGAAAATTATTGAAGTGATTTTGGAACCGGGAGAGGCTATCTTTATTCCTGTCGGTTGGTGGCATCATGTAAAATCCTTGGAGGTTAGTATTTCGGTTTCGTTTACTAATTTCGTGTTTCCCAATTATTATGAATGGAAATATCCTCATATTAATTGGTAATTGCTAATGTATGGTTCCCAGGGGCGGGCACGGGGGCACCGCCCCTAGAGAAATCTGCGTTAATCGGCGTTTATCTGCGGTTCAAAAAAAAGAAATTCATGAAAACTCTCGAAGAAATCAGCGAAATTGCCCGATCGATCGCCTGGAGTGCATCAGATATCCTACAATCCTATTATCGGCAGGATTCCAACACTCCTAACCTCGACATCCAAGAGAAAAAAGATGGTCCCGTCACCGCCGCCGATGTCGCTGTCAATTCTTACATTCTCGACGAATTGCAGTCGGCTTTAGGGAATGCAGAATTTGGCTATCTCAGCGAAGAAACTTACAAATCTTATTTAGAAACTTATGGTAAAGTTCCCTTACCTCAAAGTTGGGTTTGGATTATTGATCCTTTGGATGGAACGCGAGATTTTATTGACAGGACAGGGGAATTTGCCGTTCACATTGCTTTAGCGTTCGAGGGAAGACCGGTATTGGCAGTTGTGGCTTGGCCGCAACAGCAAAAGATTTATTACGCAATCCGCGATGCGGGTGCTTTTATGGAAAATCGGGACGGTTCTGCGGTAAAGTTGCAGGTTTCTGCGCGAAATATAGTGGCAGATTTATCTATAGTAACTAGCCGCAGTCACCGGGGCGATCGCTTTAATCAATTGTTACAAAAACTTCCTTGTCAAAATCAAATAGCTGTCGGTAGTATCGGCTGTAAAATTGCGACAATTGTCGAACAAAAGGCTGATGTTTATATTGCGCTTTCGGGCAAGTCGGCCCCGAAAGATTGGGATTTGGCTGCACCGGAATTAATTTTGACTGAAGCGGGCGGTCAATTTACTCGTTTTGACGGTTCTACTTTGCAATATAACCGGGGAGATGTGAGTCAGTGGGGGGGGTTGTTGGCGAGTAACGGTTGCTGTCACGCTGCTTTGTGCGGCCAAGCTGAGGAGATTTTAGCATTGATAGATGGGGGCTTGAAGTAAGTCCGCGCGTGCGAAGCTATCCCGTAGGGAATCGCCCTTAAAGATTCTAACGAATAACTTGTAGGGCGGGTTTTACGAGAAATAATTGCCTAAAACCAATTATCTCGTAAACCCGCCCCACCCTTGCCGGAAAATCCGCCAGGGGTTGAAACCAACGGCGGAATCCCATCGCACATATGTATCAAAAATCCCGCTCTTAATATTTAAGTCTCATTACACTTGCGATTGAATGCTTTTTGTGTTATGTCATCCACCTCGCCTTGGCTCGTCCGCAATATTACTTAATAAAATTCCCCATCTTTATCAAAACTTTAAATTAAAAGGTGTTTATAAAGAAAAATTTATAGATATTCTCTTAAAAAACAGTTATGGTTACTACAACCTTGAGAAAGTGTTTCGGATGCAAGTCGCGAAACAGGGGAATCATTGTGTTTTTTTAGCTATTAATAGGTGCAGTATGCCAAATTTAAATATTCAAGTTTCTGTAAGGTCGATCGCCTTTATCGACACTCAAGTAGAAAATTATCAAAGTCTGATTGCTGGGGTAAAACCGGGTACGGAAGTAGTCGTTTTGGATGGGAACCGGGATGCGATCGACCAAATTACTCAAATTTTAGCTCTTCGTACCAATATTGACAGCATTCACATTGTTTCTCACGGTGCTCCCGGCAGGTTGCAACTCGGCGACGGTAGCTTGAGTTTAGATGATATAGAGTGCGATCGGGATTCTCTACAGCAATGGTTTTCGCCACAAACCGACTCAAGGAGCAAAAATCGACCGAATATCCTCCTCTACGGGTGCTGTGTAGCAGCAGGCGAGACAGGTAAAGCATTTGTCAAACGCTTGAGCGAGTTAACGGGCGCTAGTGTTGCGGCTTCCCAAAACCTCACGGGAAGTGTAGCAAAGGGCGGCGACTGGGAACTGGAAGTGAGAACCGGGAAAATTGAAACGCCGCTGGTATTTGAAGCCGAAGTATTAGCAGGTTACGAGTATGTTCTGCCTACTTTTGATCCGGCAACGAATTTTCCCATAACCTACAGTCTCCGTAAAGTTGCGACTGGGGACTTTAACAAAGACGGCAATCTTGACCTAGCCTTTGCCAGCACTGGACCCAATCGCAACGTCTCGATCGCACTGGGAGATGGCACTGGCAAATTTGGCGCTGCCACTAATCTTAACACCAGCCCGCCAAGCGATCTCTATACCTGGTCTGTCGCTGTAGCCGACTTTAACAAAGACGGCAATTCTGACTTAGTTACGGCCAATAATTTGACTAACAACGTTTCTCTCCTGCTAGGGAATGGCGATGGTACTTTTGGTACTGCCACCTACTTTGGGGTGGGGTCAAGTCCTTATACCGTGGCTGTGGGAGACTTCAACGGGGATGGCAATTCTGACTTAGCTACAGCCAATCAAAGCTCTAACAACGTCTCCATCTTGCCGGGAAATGGTAATGGTACTTTTGGCGCAGCTACTAATTTGAGCGTGGGGTCAAATCCTTATTTTGTGCTTGTCAACGACTTTAACAAGGATGGCAAGTCTGACTTTGCGACAGCGAACTTTGGTTCTAGCAGCGTATCCATCGTGTTGCAGAATGCCGATCGTACTTTCGCCCCCGCCACTAACTTTACTGTTGGAAATAGCCCTAATTACATTGCTTTAGGAGACTTTAATGGGGACAACAATCCTGACTTAGCAACGAGTAACGAAGGCGGCTCAAACAACGTATCAATACTGTTAGGAACTGGCACAGGAAGCTTTAGTGCAGCTACCAACTTTGGCGTTGGAACACAACCCCTTGCTATTGCTAGTGGTGACTTCAATGCAGATGGAAAAGTCGATTTAGCTACAGCCAACAATGGATCTGGCGATGTCTCCGTCTTGTTTGGAAGTGGCAATGGCAGCTTTGGGACTGCCACTAATTTTATTGTGGGAACCAATCCCCAAGGTATTGTTGTAGGCGATTTTAACAAAGATGGCTTATCCGATTTAGCTACGGCGAACTTTGGCGGTCAAAACACCTCGATTCTGCTGCATACATCTCCGGCGGTAAATTTCGGTGCTGCAACTTACAGTGGCACTGAAGGAACTGCGGATACAGTAGTCAATATTCCTGTTACTATCAGCGCCACTCCTGACGCTGCTGTAACAGTGCCAATTGTCATCGACCCCAGCAGCACAGCCACCGAAAATTCCGACTACGCCTTTTCGCCTACCTCGATTACATTCCCCGCAGGTGCAACAGGTGCCGCACTCACCCAGAATGTTGCAGTTACTATCAAGCCTGACAATCTCCCTGAAAACGCCGAAACCGCAATCCTAAACTTGGGCGCAATCACCGGTGGCGTTGCCGGTACAACAAAACAAACAACATTAACTATTGCAGCTAACGATCAACCTTCAACCCTGAGTCCGTACCAAATAGACCTCAAAACAGGCGCAATTACCGGCAAACCAAACCAGTTTATTTCTCTAGTAAATACCCCGACCGACTCCAACGCAGACAGTTGGTTAGAAGCCGTAGCTAAAATCAATTTTGACGGCAAAATCAAAAAAGCGAAATTTATCGTTGAATACGACAAAGCCCCGTCAGGATGGACGGTAAATCTCGGCGACTCTGGGTCAAACGACGGCTATGGAGGGGATGCAACCACTCAAAGCCGCGATGCCGAGATGAACATTGTTAACGGCAATATGAGCGTTTTCGGCAATGACTACAATACACCCCCTGGCGGAGAACTTACCCCAGGAAATGTGCCTAACTTTGTGACCAACGGTTCCCGCGTCGAGTTAGAAGTCAGTAACGAACAACTGGCGTGGGATAACAAAAACGGGCTAAAAAATAGCTTGAATTCGCCATATCTTTACGCCCTCAACGGTCAACCTGATGCTACTGGGCCAGTCAATTCCGAGATTTACGCCGGATTTAACAGAGTGATTTCAGGGCCAGGCGATCGCATCGGATCGGGTGCTAGCAAGGTGACAATTCTGCTTAATCCGATCGACTATGCGATTACTGCTGGTGTTGCCACCGTTACTGAAGGCAACTCCGGTACAACTGCTGCCACTTTTACTGTTACCCGCAGCGGTTGCACTGACTTGGCGAGCACAGTAGATTATGCGATCGGCGGTTCTGCCAGCAACGTTAGCGACTACAAAAACATCGGCGGCACATCTGGTGCAACTGCTGCGACTGGTACGATTAGTTTTGCAGCGGGCGAGACATCGAAAACAATTACTCTGGATGTTTTAGGCGATGCGGCGATCGAAGCTAATGAAACCCTTGAGGTTACGCTGTCCAATCCCTCGGTATTAGATTCTACACCGACACTTACCACTGCTACTGCTACCACAACTATCAGTAATGATGATACGGCTGGTGTTTCTATTACTCCTACGGAAACAACTGCTACAGAAGCCGGTACAAATGGTACCTACAGTGTGGTGCTGAAATCGCAGCCCAGCGACCCTGTAACTATCACTCTCACAACAGGCGATCAGATTCAGGCGATCGCGCCTCTGACTTTCACTCCGGATAATTGGAATGTCGCTCAAACCGTTACGGTGCAAGCGGTTAATGATACGAGTGTGGAAGGCGCGCACAGCGCTAATCTTACTCACATTGTGAGTAGCGCTGATACGAATTATAACGGGATTGTGGTTCCAGGGGTGACAGTGGCTATTAGTGATAACGATGTAGCGCCACCGCCACCCCCAAAACCACCGGTTGGTACATCAACCCTGAGTCCGTACCAAATAGACCTCAAAACAGGCACAATTACCGGTGCGCCAAACCCGTTTATTTCTCTAGTAAATACCCCGACCGACTCCAACGCAGACAGTTGGTTAGAAGCCGTCGCCAAAATCAATTTTGACGGCAAGATCAAAAAAGCGAAATTTATCGTTGAATACGACAAAGCCCCGTCAGGATGGACGGTAAATCTCGGCGACTCAGCGTCAAACGACGGCTATGGAGGGGATGCAACCACTCAAAGCCGCGATGCCGAGATGAACATTGTTAACGGCAATATGAGCGTTTTCGGCAATGACTACAATACACCCCCTGGCGGAGAACTTACCCCAGGAAATGTGCCTAACTTTGTGACCAACGGTTCCCGCGTCGAGTTAGAAGTCAGTAACGAACAA
The DNA here is from genome assembly GCF_036701245.1 of Microcoleus sp. Pol14D4. Classification (NCBI taxonomy): domain Bacteria; kingdom Bacillati; phylum Cyanobacteriota; class Cyanophyceae; order Oscillatoriales; family Microcoleaceae; genus Microcoleus; species Microcoleus sp. Pol14D4. The sequence goes on along the minus strand of NZ_JAUBQM010000033.1, from coordinate 22,181 downwards.
CTGGCGTGGGATAACAAAAACGGGCTAAAAAATAGCTTGAATTCGCCATATCTTTACGCCCTCAACGGTCAACCTGATGCTACTGGGCCAGTCAATTCCGAGATTTACGCCGGATTTAACAGAGTGATTTCAGGGCCAGGCGATCGCATCGGATCGGGTGCTAGCAAGGTGACAATTCTGCTTAATCCGATCGACTATGCGATTACTGCTGGTGTTGCCACCGTTACTGAAGGCAACTCCGGTACAACTGCTGCCACTTTTACTGTTACCCGCAGCGGTTGCACTGACTTGGCGAGCACAGTAGATTATGCGATCGGCGGTTCTGCCAGCAACGTTAGCGACTACAAAAACATCGGCGGCACATCTGGTGCAACTGCTGCGACTGGTACGATTAGTTTTGCAGCGGGCGAGACATCGAAAACAATTACTCTGGATGTTTTAGGCGATGCGGCGATCGAAGCTAATGAAACCCTTGAGGTTACGCTGTCCAATCCCTCGGTATTAGATTCTACACCGACACTTACCACTGCTACTGCTACCACAACTATCAGTAATGATGATACGGCTGGCTTTACTATTAACCCAACAGCATTAAGTACAAGTGAAGTTGGTGGTCAGGCAGATTTTACTGTCAAACTCAATGCTCAACCAACTGCTGATGTTGCGATCGGTTTGAGCAGTGACAATGTTGCCGAAGGAACCGTTTCTCCTAATACCATAACTTTCACTTCCGCTAACTACAATGAACCGCAAAAAGTAACGGTGACAGGTGTTGACGATTTGCTAGCTGATGGCGAGCAAGCTTACAAAATTGTCACGGCTGTTGCTGTGAGCACCGATCCTAATTTCAATAACCTCAATCCTGATGATGTCACAGTCACCAACAGTGACAATGAAACTCCGGGAGTTACGGTGAATCCAACTGCGGGATTAACTACGGGTGAAGCTGGCGGCAGTGCTAACTTTACTGTGGTTCTGAATACTCAGCCGACGGCTAATGTTACTATCGGTTTGAACACGGATAATGTTGCCGAAGGAAAAGTTTCTCCTAATACCATAACTTTCACTCCGGCTAACTGGAGTTCACCGCAACAGGTGACAGTAACTGGGGTTGACGATAGCCTTGCTGACGGCGATATGGGCTACAAAGTTGTCACGGGGGCTACTGTTAGCACAGATGCCAATTACAGCAACCGAGATGTAGCGGATGTTAGCCTTACCAATAAAGACGATGATACCGCTGGTATTTCCATTACTCCCACGGCAACAAGTGCTACAGAAGGCGGTGCAAATGGTACTTACAGTGCGGTGCTGAAATCCCGGCCGAGCGGCCCTGTCACCCTCACTCTCACAACAGGTAATCAGATTCAGACGATCGCGCCTCTGACTTTCACGCCAGACAATTGGGATAAGGCTCAAACCGTTACGGTAAAAGCTGTTGACGATACGGTTGTGGAAGGGGCGCAGAGCGCTAATATCACTCACACTGTGACTAGCACGGATGCTAAGTATAATAGTGGGATTGTGGTTCCAGGGGTGACAGTGGCGATCGCGGATAACGATTTAGCACCAGAACCCGACGGTGGTGGCACTGTAGGACAACCAGGCGGTGGTGGCACTGTAGGACAACCAGGCGGTGGTGGCACTGTAGGACAACCAGGCGGTGGTGGCACTGTAGGACAAC